>CAJIZO010000218.1 GCA_905181995.1 Flavobacteriaceae bacterium TMED48 | reverse complement strand
GAGCATAATCCAGAGATTATCGGCCTTCAGGAGACCAAGGTCGACGACCCAGAGTTCCCTATCGAAGCGGTCAATGCGCTCGGCTACGAAGTCGATTTTTACGGCCAAAAAGGCCACTACGGCGTAGCGTTGTTAAGCCGGCGGCCGGCACAGTCTATTCAGCGTGGATTTCCCGGCGACGCGGCCGACTCGCAGCGCCGAATCATCCACGGCTGCTACCAGTTTGGCGATGCCAAGTTACACGTAATCAACGGGTATTTCCCGCAGGGTGAAGGGCGTGCGCATCCCACCAAGTTCCCCGCCAAGGAACGCTTCTATAGCGATCTGCAAAGCTATATCGAGAATAATTTTAGCGCCGCCGACCGCCTTGTGGTGATGGGTGATGTCAACGTCGCGGCCACCGATAGCGATGTCGGCTTAACCCCTGACAACGCCAAGCGTTGGCTGCGCACTGGCAAGTCGAGCTTTTTGCCCGAGGAGCGCGAGTGGCTGCAGCGATTGATCGACTGGGGATTGACCGACACCTACCGGGCCATGCACGGCGCCCAAAGCCGAGTTTATAGCTGGTATGACTACCGCAGTCGCGGCTATGACCAAGACCCAAAAATCGGTTTGCGAATCGATCTAATTTTGACCTCGGCAGCCGCCCAGCGCGAAATCGTTGCCAGCGGTATCGACGTCGCTACGCGGGGCTGTGAAAAGCCCTCTGATCACTGCCCTATATGGGTGGATATGGATATTCACGAAGGCTAAAAGCCAGCCACACTGGTTTGACCACCGATTTTAGACCTGTGGATCTGATCAGCATTGGCGTCCTGAGCATTGCACTGGCTGCGATTGCCTTGGTCGAGATTGCACAGCGCGCCGCTGGCCAGTGCGCGGTATGTTGGTGCGCGGTTAGCTATAGTAAACACACGGCTCGATTGCAGTTGGCTAGTGCGTTGTTGCCATACGCGCAACCGGGCAGGTTGCCCGCGGTGGGAACCTTTTAGGTTATCGGCTACGGCGGCGTGCTATGTCACACATATAACAGCTGCTAGAGCCCGCAGAACAACGGCTCAGCGCATCTAAAGCGCTGCCTCAAGCTCGGGTAGCGCCACAAATAAATCTGCCACCAACCCGTAATCGGCTACCGATAATATCGGTGCCTCTTCGTCTTTATTGATCGCAACGATCACTTTGCTGTCTTTCATGCCGGCGAGGTGCTGAATCGCACCCGAGATGCCAATCGCCATATACAGGTCTGGCGCGACGATCTTGCCGGTTTGTCCGACTTGCATATCATTCGGCGCATACCCGGCGTCAACCGCCGCACGCGATGCGCCGACCGCCGCACCCATGTGATCGGCGAGCTGATAGATCATCGAAAATTGCTCTTCGCTACCCAGCGCTCGACCACCAGAGACCACAGTTTTTGCAGCGGTTAACTCTGGTCGATCCGACGCTGCCACCTCTTCACCGACAAACGAAGAACTACCCGCATCATGAGCCGAACCAATGGCTTCAATGGCTGCTGAACCGCCATCGCTGGCGGCGGCATCAAACGCCGTTCCACGCACCGTAATCACCTTGATGGCGTCGCTGCTCTGCACCGTGGCGATCATGCTGCCGGCGTACACTGGTCGCTCAAAGGTATCGCCGCTGATCACCGCGCTAATATCCGAAATTGCCTGCACGTCGAGCAGCGCTGCAACGCGCGGCAAAATATTCTTTGCCGTGGTGGTTGCGGTGCCGAGTATGTGCGAGTAATCGCCGGCTATCTCAACAATCAACGGTGCGACGTTTTCGGCCAGAGCATTGGCGTAAGCAGCATTGTCGGCCACCCGTACCCGCGCGATACCGGCAATCTGTGCGGCCTGTTCGGCAACCGCTTGACAATCGCTGCCAGCCACCAAAATGTCGATATCGCCACCGATGGCTTGCGCTGCAGCCACCGAATTGAGCGTTGCTGCCTTGAGTGAGGCATTGTCGTGTTCTGCAATAATCAATGTGCTCATGAGATCACCTTCGCTTCGTTCTTCAGTTTATCGACCAGCGCGCTAACGTCTTCTACCACGATCCCTGCCTGGCGCTCGGCGGGCAATCTAACGTTCAGCAAACTGGTGCGGGGTGTAGCATCGACGCCGAGTTCTTCGGGCGTGGTGCTGTCGAGTGGCTTGCGCTTGGCCTTCATAATGTTGGGCAGCGACGCATAGCGCGGTTCGTTAAGGCGTAAATCAGTGGTCACGATCGCCGGCAGCGTCAACGACAAGGTCTGCAGGCCGCCATCGACTTCGCGTTTAACGGTGGCGCCATCTGCGCTCAGGGTCAGCTCTGAGGCAAAGGTCGCTTGTGGGAACCCGGTGAGCGCACCCAGCATCTGGCCGGTCTGGTTATTGTCACCGTCGATCGCCTGCTTGCCGAGCAAAACGATATCGGGTTTCTCATTGTCACACACAGCCTTAAGGCACTTGGCGATCGCCAGTGGCTCGATGGCGACATCGGTGGCAATCAAGATGGCGCGGTCTGCACCCAGCGCGAGTGCCGTTCGCAACTGCTCCTGCGCTTGTTGAACGCCGATAGAGACGGCGACAATCTCGCTGACAATGCCCTGCTCTTTGAGCCGGACTGCCTCTTCAACGGCAATCTCGCAAAAGGGGTTGATAGACATCTTTAAATTGGCTAAATCGGCGTCGCTTCCGTCCGACTTGGGCCTTACCTTGACGTTATAATCGACAACTCGCTTAACTGGTACCAGTACTTTCATGGTGATCCTTCTTTGGTTGATTGTGTTGAGTGATCGCTGGCGGCGCCGAGGCTGACAGAGGCCAGTAGTAGCGCTTAAATCGGAGCGGTATGATGCCAATGTATGGCGCCAAAATCAATCCCCAGCCGCCTAGCTACGCTGACAAAACACAACCACAACGCCACTCCTTGCGTATAATTGATGGCGTTAATAGTGGCTATAGCTTTGATAATACCTCTGCTGCGTGTCTAATTCTAAGGGCGGCCGGTGGAAAAATGCTCTTCGCTGCGACAACCCTAACAGGTACGGGGATTGTAGCTATGCCGATCTATTGCGCGTAAAATAGTGTTTGAGTCAACCGTGGAGAAGACAATTGCAAAGAGAATCGATGGAGTACGACGTGGTCATCGTCGGCGCGGGCCCAGCTGGGCTGTCGTCGGCTATTCGGCTTAAACAGATAAACCCGGAGATCAGCGTCTGCGTCGTCGAAAAAGGCTCCGAAGTCGGCGCGCACATCCTTTCAGGTGCGGTGTTTGAACCGCGAGCCATGGACGAACTCTTTCCCGACTGGAAAGAGCGCGGTGCGCCACTCAATACCCCGGTGAAAAAAGATCACTTTCTTTTTTATCTGTCGAATAAATGGTCGGTCAAACTGCCCAACTTTTTCATTCCAAAGCCAACCCACAACCACGGCAACTATATCGTCTCGATGGCCAACGTCTGCCGCTGGCTAGCAGAACAAGCGGAGGCGATGGAAGTCGATATCTACCCCGGTTTTGCCGCGTCTGAGGTGGTGTTCCACGAAGATGGTTCGGTTAAGGGCATCGCCACTGGCGATATGGGCGTCGGCCTCGATGGTGAGCACAAGTCTGGCTACGCTCAAGGCATGGAATTACACGCCAAATACACCTTGTTTGCCGAGGGTTGCCGCGGTCATCTGGGCAAGCAATTAATCGCTAAATTCGAATTAGATAAAGATTCGGACCCACAGCATTATGGTATTGGAATCAAAGAAATATGGGATATACCTAAAGACAAACATGAGGAAGGATTGGTGGTTCATGGGCTCGGCTGGCCACTCCAAGAGAGCAGTTCGGGTGGTGGAGCCTTTCTCTATCACGCCGAGAACAGCCAAGTTTACATCGGGCTGATTGCCGATCTGAACTACAGCAATCCGCACATGAGCCCCTACGAAGAATTTCAACGCTGGAAACAGCATCCCGACACCTTGAAGTACCTCGAAGGCGGGTCGCGCATTACCTATGGTGCTAGGGCGATTATCAAGGGTGGCCTTAATTCGTTGCCGAAAATGCACTTTCCTGGTGGCTTGTTGATCGGTTGTGACGCCGGCACCCTCAACAGCGTCAAGATCAAGGGCAACCACACCGCCATGAAAAGCGGCATGCTGGCCGCCGAGTGCGTTGCTGCTGCGATCGCCCATGGCGAGTCAGCACCCGCTGATCTAGCCTCCTACGTAGATGCGTTTAAAGCCTCATGGCTTTTTGAAGAGTTGCACAAATCGCGCAATTTCTCCGGTTGGATGCACAGCTTTCCGTTAATGATTGGT
>CAJIZO010000217.1 GCA_905181995.1 Flavobacteriaceae bacterium TMED48 | reverse complement strand
AAATACGGGAGTTGGCGGCAATTTGGGTACGCCGATGCTGGATTTATTATCCGCTGAACGACGCTTATATGTGCTTGAGATGTCGAGCTTTCAACTGGAGTTGTTTCACAGCAGTAAAGGGGCAGTCAGTGGGCTGTTGAATATCTCGCCCGATCATCTCGATCGATACCCAAATATCGATGATTATCATGCGGCTAAACAACGCATCTTTAAAGATGCTGCGTGCGCGGTGGTCAATCGACAGGATCCTCTGACCTATCCCCAAGCTGCTGATAATTTGTCGATTATCAGCTTTGGTGCAGACGCACCCAACGGCGATAATTTTGGGCTGCTGACCGAGAATGGTGAAACCTGGTTAGTCGGCGGTGGTGAGCAGCTTATGTTGCAATCGCAACTGGCCATGCAGGGTCGGCACAACATCGCCAACGCGCTGGCCGCACTCGCGCTGGGACACTCTGCCGGATTGCCGATGGCGGCGATGTTGGCGACCCTCCAAGAATTTAAAGGCCTGCCACATCGGTGTGAAAAAATCGCCTCGATTGACGAGGTGCTGTACATCGATGATTCAAAGGCGACCAATGTCGGTGCCGCCTGCGCCGCTATCGACGGCTTTTCCAGCGCGACTGAAAAAAATATTGTATTGATTGCTGGTGGACGCACCAAGGGTCAGGATTTTTCTGATCTAGTTGTCCGAGCGGCAGCATCTGTCAGGCTGTGTGTACTGATCGGTGAGGCGGCCCAAGAACTTGCCAAATTACTCGACGGCCAGGTGCTCACGCATGTTTGCGACAATCTGTCGGCGGCGGTAGGTGTCGCCCATGCCGAGGCGCATCCGGGCGATGTGGTGCTGCTGTCACCCGCCTGCGCCAGTTTCGACATGTTTGCTGACTTTGCCGACCGAGGCCGTTGTTTTCGGGCAGCGGTGGAGGCTATTAACGTCCGACTCGCAGCTTCGGAGGCCTCGTGAACAGTATTGCTGTGCGGCCAAATAGTCTGGGGTTGTTGCGTCGAGGGTATCTGGACCCCTACCTTTTAATCCCCACTTTGGCATTGATCTCGTTAGGTTTTGTGATGGTTGCCTCGGCCTCATTTAGTTATGCCGAGCATCGTTTGGATAATGAATTGTATTTTTTAAAACGCCACGCTGTCTACGCCATCATCGGTGCGGTAGCCATGGCGATTGGCTTTTTAATGCCGGCAGACTGGTGGGCTAAATACAGCCGTGTTTGGATGTTGTTGTCGATTGCTCTACTGATGCTGGTGTTGGTGCCCGGTATCGGCCGGGAATTTAATGGCAGTCGGCGCTGGCTTGGTTTGGGCGGGATGACGGTTCAGGTGTCCGAACTGGTCAAGCTGGCAACGATCGTCTTTCTGGCCTCCTATCTGCAAAAGCATCGCGAGCACATGGCAACCGACAAACGCCCATTGGGTGTGGTGCTGGCTTTGATGTTGACGTTAATCGGTTTGTTAATACTGGAGCCAGATTTCGGCTCCGTGGTCGTTATCTGCGGGATTTTTATGGCCTTGCTGTTCGTCGGCGGCGTCAATTTGCGGGACTATTCGGTGGTCGTTGCACTGGGTGCCGCCGGTCTTTGGTGGGGCGCCGAAGCGGCGCCCTATCGGGTAGCTCGACTGAGCACCTTTCTCGATCCCTGGTCGGATCCATTTAGGGCGGGTTATCAACTGACCCAGTCATTGATTGCCTTCGGTCGCGGTGAGTGGTGGGGGGTCGGTCTTGGCCACTCAATCCAAAAAATGAGTTATCTACCGGAGGCGCATACAGACTTTGTATTTGCAGTGTATGCGGAAGAATTTGGATTCATCGGTGTGTTGATCTTGATGGCAGTCTTTATAGCGCTGGTGTCGCGGATCTTTTTACTCAGTCGCCGGGCGATGGCGGAAAATAATTGGTATGCCTGCTATGTATTTATCGGTGTTGGCGTGTTGCTCAGCGGACAGGCGTTTATCAACCTTGGCGTCAATGCTGGGTTATTGCCAACCAAAGGCTTGACCTTGCCGTTTGTCAGTTATGGCGGTAGTAGTTTGATCTGCTGCTGCGGTGCGATGGGCCTTTTGTTGCGTTTGAGCCACCAATTGCACAGCGACCGCGGGTCTGATCGAGTGTCAAAAGGAGGCCGTTATGGAGCCAAATAAGGCGGCAGCTCGGGTGCTCATAATGGCCGGTGGCACCGGTGGTCACGTATTCCCTGCTCTGGCGGTGGCCGATTGCCTGCGCGCGTCTGGTGCCTCTGTGGCGTGGCTCGGTACCCGCAGGGGCATCGAAGCCGAATTGGTGCCGGCGCAAAACATTGCTTTGCACTTTATCGACATCGAGGGCGTTCGTGGTCGCGGTTTGACGGCACTGTTTCGCGCGCCGCTGTTGCTGTGGCGATCAATCGCCCAAGCATTGCGAGTGATCGAAGAGTTTAAACCCCGCGTGGTACTCGGTATGGGCGGTTTCGCGTCGGGTCCTGGCGCTGTTGCGGCCCGGATTAAGGGCATTCCCATCGTCGTGCACGAACAGAATGCCATCGCTGGCACCACCAACCGCATTGTCAGTCGATTTGCCAGTCGGGTGATGGAAGGGTTTGCAGATACCCTGCCTGGCGCCCTTTGGTGCGGCAATCCGGTGCGCCGAGAAATCATTGATTTGGCGGTCCCGCAACAGCGTTTGGCAGCGTCCTCCGGGCCGGCTAAATTACTCGTGCTCGGCGGCAGTCGCGGAGCCCAAGCAATCAACGAACTGGTTCCAGAAGCGCTGGCGCTGTTGCCTCAGCAGCAGCGTCCACAAGTGATCCATCAGGCCGGACGCGCGCATGATGAACTCACCCGAGCGATTTATGCGTCGCTCGATGTCGACGCGCGTGTAGTTGCGTTTATCGACAGCATGAAAGACGCCTATGGAGCGGCTGATTTGGTGATTTGTCGCGCCGGGGCGCTGACCGTGGCCGAATTGACCAGCGCGGGTCTCGGCGCGATCCTTATTCCTTATCCGCACGCTATTGACGATCATCAAACCGCCAACGCAAAATGGCTGGTTGATCGCGGTGGCGCCTTGCTCTACCAGCAAGCAGACCTTACTGCCGAGGCGCTGAGCGCGTTGATTGGTGAGTTGACTGGCGATCCCAAAAAGCGCATGTCCATGGCTATTGCCGCGCGATCACTGGGCCAAAGCCGGGCGGCAGAAACCGTTGCAGACACCTGTATGGAGTACTTTCATGCCGCAACATGATTTTCTCCAGCCGCCTGATATGCGGCGCATCAAACGCATTCACTTTGTCGGTATTGGCGGCAGCGGTATGTGTGGGATCGCCGAGGTGCTACTCAATCAGGGGTATACCATTTCAGGCTCCGACATCGGTCACAATGCCAGCATTGCACGACTGGCTGCGGGCGGCGTGGAAATATTTTACGGGCACAGTGAAAGCAATATCGATGGCGCGGATGTGGTGGTTAAATCATCGGCAGTGGGTGTTGATAACGTTGAAATCAAGCGCGCTCATGCCACCGGTATTCCGGTGGTCAGGCGCGCTGAGATGCTCGCCGAGTTAATGCGTTATCGGCATGGTATCGCGGTCGCTGGAACTCACGGTAAAACCACGACCACCAGCTTGATTACCGCGATCTTTGCCGAGGATGGCCGCGATCCGACATTCGTTATTGGTGGGCGGGTGAATAGCGCCGACACCAATGCTAAATTGGGTGCGAGCAAATATTTGGTTGCCGAGGCCGATGAGAGCGATGCGTCGTTTTTGCATTTACAACCTATGGTGGCAGTCGTAACGAATATCGAAGCGGATCATATGGAGACCTATGATTACGACTTCGAAAAATTAAAAAAGACTTATATCGAATTTTTACACAACCTGCCATTTTATGGTCTGGCGGTGCTATGTCTGGATGATTTGGTCATTCGAAGCATGTTGACGGAGGTATCGCGCCCACTATTAACCTATGGCTTTAACATCGATGCCGGATATCGAATACGCGATCTGGTGACCTGTCATGAACACTGCTCCTTTGTCATCGATCGGCCGGACGACCACCAGCCACTAGCGATTGAACTGCATATTCCAGGCCGCCACAACGCCTTAAATGCAGCGGCAGCGGTTGCCGTGGCAACCGATGAAGGCGTCGCGGACGCGTCAATTGTCGATGGTTTAAAGAAATTTACTGGGGTCGGTAGACGTTTTGAAATGCTCGGCGACTATGCAGTCAAGGCCGGCAAGGCCCTGTTGGTCGATGATTATGGCCATCACCCGACCGAGGTGAGAGCCACTATTCAGGCGGTCCGCGATGGTTGGCCGGGCAAGCGGCTAGTGATGGTTTTTCAACCGCATCGCTTCAGCCGTACGCGGGATTTTTATGACGATTTCGTGCAGGTGTTATCTCAGGTCGACGAGTTGTTGTTGCTGGATGTGTATGCTGCGGGAGAGGATGAAATTCCGGGCATTAGCAGCCAAAACCTGTGTATCAGTATCGATAATCGCAGCACCCTAAAGCCAATTTATGTCGAGCACATTGAGATTGTACCCATCTTGCTGAATGATTTGGTTCGCGACGACGACATGGTGCTGACCCAGGGAGCGGGGAGCGTGAGCCAGTTGGTCGCGATGTTGCAATCGACAGGCGGGTCCAAGTCATGACCTCTGTCGCCAGCACAATGGGTCGAGTCGGGCTGCTTTACGGCGGCCAATCGTCTGAGCGAGAGGTGTCGTTGGCGAGTGGCTTGGCAATTGCCAATGCACTGCAGCGCTTGTCGATTGACAGTTGCCCGATCGATGCCGGTGATGATCTCATCGAACAGTTGCAGCGCCATCAGCTCGACCGAGTATTTATTGCGCTGCACGGCCCGGGAGGCGAGGATGGCACCCTTCAAGGGGCGCTGGAATATTTGCGCCTGCCCTACACCGGCAGCGGTGTCTTAGCGTCAGCACTGGCGATGGACAAACTGCGCTGTAAGCGTCTATGGCGCGGTTTGGGCTTGCCTACCGCCGATTTTGTCGCCTTGGATGCGCATTCGGATTGGTCCGACGTGTTGGCATCGCTCGGCGGAAGTGTGATGGTTAAACCCTCGCGGGAGGGCTCGAGTATCGGCATGAGCCGGGTCGACAGCGTCGATCAACTTGAGCATGCATGGCGTCGTGCGGCAGATTTGGATAGCGAGGTCATCGCCGAGCGAAGATTAGTCGGCGCGGAGTATACAGTGGCCATCGTAGCCGGCAGCGTACTTCCTGCAATTCGCATCACCACTGGTGGCGCGTTTTACGATTACCAAGCCAAATACAATTCCACCGAGACCGAGTATTTTTGTCCCAGCGGCCTATCCAGCGCGCGTGAACAACGCCTTGGCGAGCTCTGTTTGGCGGCCTTTGGCAGTCTCGATTGTCGCGGTTGGGGACGGGTTGATGTGATGGCCGATGAGCGCGGTGAATTCCAATTGTTAGAGGTTAATACCGTCCCAGGCATGACCGACCAAAGCCTAGTGCCCAAAGCCGCGGCGGCAGCCGGTGTGAGTTTTGACCAACTGATCGTCAATATTTTACAGGCATCGCTATCATGACCAGTACTCGGCGGCGCGGCGCCAAATCAAAAACCGCAATCGTTAGGGTTCCAGCGCAGTTCATTGCTCGGCGTTTGAAGCGGGGTTTGCTGGCAACCGCAGGAGTGGCTAGTTTGGTTCTGGGTGGCTTCATATACCACAGTTTTGATCGCCCACTGACCAACGTCATGATCAGTGGCGACTTCCAATACTTGCACAAGCACGAGTTGACCGAGCTGTTGCGTGACCATTTGCAAGTTGGATTTTTGTCGGTCGACCTGAAGGGCTTGCAGCGTGAAATTGAAGGTCATCCCTGGGTCGATCAGGTCAGTATATGGCGACAATGGCCAACCACCTTGCAGGTCGATGTCATCGAAGAGATTCCTATCGCCCGATGGGGCGACAGCGGCTTTTTGAATCATCGTGGCAAACAGCTCGACAATCCGAGCGATATACGCCTAGAAACGCTGCCGGTATTGCAATCGAACTCGGCGACATCGGAAAAGATGATGGGTCACTATCAACGTTTTAATCAGCAGTTGGCGGCGACTGGGCTGCGCATTGTAAGCCTCGAATACGACGTCGCCGGCGCTTGGCAACTGCAGACTACGGCTAACTTCAGATTATTTTTAGGGCGCGATCAGTTATTGCCAAAGTTGCGCCGTTTTGGACAGGTTTGGACGTCGGGTTTAAGTGCTCAGTCGAGCTTGATCGAGAACGTAGACTTGCGATATCCGAACGGGTTTGCAGTGGCTTGGAAAGATCAAACAGCGTCGGCACAACAGCCGGCGGTTATTAGCGTAACCGCTAGTGACAGACGCGGATGACGCTACATAGAGAGGGCAGGTTATGACCAGCGCGAACGAACAAAATATGATTGTCGGTTTAGATATTGGCACCTCAAAAGTCGTCGCCATCGTGGGTGCCATTTCCAGCAGTGGTGATCTGGAAATTATTGGTACTGGCATGCACCCCTCGACGGGACTTAAAAAGGGCGTGGTCGTCAATATCGAGTCGACGGTGAACGCCATACAGCGCGCCATCGAAGAAGCTGAATTGATGGCAGGTTGTTCGATTCATTCGGTTTACGTCGGTATCGCGGGTAATCACATACGCAGCCTTAATTCCCATGGCATTGTCGCCATACGCGATCGCGAAGTGCAACACCTCGATGTAGAGCGCGTCATGGATGCAGCGCGTGCGGTGGCGATTCCCGCCGATCAAGAAATTCTGCACGTGCTACCGCAGGAATTCATCATCGATGATCAAGAGGGTGTGCAGCAGCCAAAAGGCATGTCGGGTGTCCGTCTGGAGGCCAAGGTGCATCTCGTTACCTGCGCTGCGAATGCCGGACAAAATATAAAAAAATGTATTCGCCGTTGCAGCCTAGAAGTCGACGACGTCATTTTAGAACAATTGGCATCGAGCTATGCAGTGCTCACCGAAGACGAAAAACATCTCGGTGTGGCGCTGGTAGATATTGGCGGCGGCACGTCCGACATTGCGGTGTTTACCGAGGGCGCGATTCGTCACACCGGAGTCATACCTATTGCAGGCGATCAGGTCACCAATGATATTGCTATGGCGTTGCGCACACCGACCGCGCACGCCGAGGAATTAAAGGTTAAATATGCCTGTGCTCTGGCCAAATTGGCGAGACCGGAAGAGACCGTAAAGGTGCCCAGCGTTGGCGATCGGCAGCCGCGAGACATGTCGCGTCAATTGCTCGCTGAGGTTGTTGAACCGCGCTACGAGGAACTGTTCACGCTGATTCAGGAGGATTTACGGCGCAGTGGTTTTGAGGAGCTATTAGCCGCCGGCATTGTGTTGACCGGCGGGACTTCGAAGATGGAGGGTGTTATCGAATTAGCCGAAGAAATTTTCCATGTGCCAGTTCGCGTGGGTTCTCCGGTCAATGTTCAGGGGTTGTCAGATATCGTCAACAACCCAATTTATTCAACCGGCGTCGGGTTGCTACATTTTGGCCGGCTCGAGCTCATCAAATTACAGGAGGCCCAAGCTGGCGAAGTTGTCAGCAAGGGCTGGATCGACAATATCAAGGGATGGTTTCAGGGTGGTCTTTAGTAGTTCAGATCACAACAAAGTACTTTAATTTAGAGGCGTGAAAAGGGGATAGTTATGTTTGAATTGGTTGATAGTATTCCGAAAAATGCAGAGATCAAGGTGGTCGGCGTGGGCGGCGGTGGCGGTAATGCGGTGCGACATATGATGCAGAGCAATATCGATGGCGTCGATTTTATCTGCGCCAATACCGACGCCCAATCACTCAGTGGGTTGGAGGATGCAACAATTCTGCAGCTCGGCCAGACCTTAACTAAAGGATTGGGTGCAGGTGCCAACCCAGAAGTGGGTCGACAGGCTGCATTGGAGGACAAAGATCGCATCGCTCAAGCGCTTGAGGGTGCCGACATGGTGTTTATTACTGCAGGAATGGGTGGTGGCACCGGTACTGGCGGCGCACCAGTGATTGCCGAAGTTGCCAAACAGATGGGCATTTTGACGGTGGGTGTGGTGACTCGGCCTTTTTCGTTTGAGGGTAAAAAACGCATGGCCATTGCCGATGAGGGAATTGCCCAGTTAAAGGATCGCGTGGATTCGTTAATTATCGTGCCCAACGAAAAACTGTTGCAGGTGCTGGGTAAAGATATGACTGTGATCAATGCCTTTAAGCAGGCCAACGACGTCTTATTTGGCGCGGTGCAGGGGATTACCGATTTGATTTTGTTGGATGGTCTGATCAACGTCGATTTTGCCGATGTTCGAACCATTATGGCGGAAATGGGTATGGCGATGATGGGTACTGGTGAAGGTACCGGCGAAGGTCGCGCCTTGATTGCTGCCGAGGGGGCGATTCGCTGCCCACTGCTAGAAGATATTAATTTGCAGGGCGCCAAGGGCATACTGGTCAACATCACCAGTGGTTATGACTTAACCCTCGGCGAATTTGCCGAGGTGGGTGACACCATTCGAGAGTTTTCCGATGAAAATGCGACGATTATCGTCGGCAGTGTATTTGACGCCGAAATGGCCGATCAACTGCGGGTGACTGTGGTGGCGACTGGATTGCAAAATCAATCGGTAAAAACTGGGCCACGTGGGGTGATTGATAATACTGCGCGTAAAAACAATGGTGCCATTGATTACAAAAGCCTCGACAACCAACCGGCAATTACGCGCCGCAAAACCTCGGTTAAAAGTGGTTCTGCAGCGCAAAAATTGGACGTTCAAGTCGATCCTGAAATGGATTTTTTGGATGTCCCTGCGTTCCTTAGAAAGCAGGCCGATTGACCCCGTAGATGGAAACGCCTAGTGTCCTCGGCCGCCGCCGCCTCTGATTTAAACACCTTGGCGGCCGAGGGCAGGTCTGATAAACTTCGACGAGATCCTAACGGTTTTCACAGCATGATCAGGCAGCGAACGCTCAACAACACCATACGCGCCTCCGGCGTTGGCATGCACACCGGAGACAAAGTCTATTTGACTTTGCATCCTGCAGAGCCAGATACGGGCATCGTATTTGTGCGAACCGACCTCGAGCCCTGCGTGGAAGTGCGTGCGCAGGCTGAAAATGTCGGTGATACCATGCTCTCAACAACGCTGCTTAACGGCGACGTTCGGGTGTCGACGGTCGAACACTTGTTGTCGGCGTTGGCCGGCCTTGGAATTGACAACGCTCGCGTCGATGTGTCGGCAGCGGAGATCCCGATTATGGACGGCAGTGCCGCGCCCTTTGTTTTTCTGGTGCAGTCCGCCGGTATCCGAGAGCAGGACGCTGCGAAGAAGTTTGTTCGTGTAAAAAGAACGGTGACCGTCGAGCAAGAAGGTAAACGGGCGTGCTTCAAACCCTTTGATGGTTTTAAGGTCAATTTTTCGATCGACTTTGATCATCCCGTGTTTGCCCAGCAAACTATGAATGCCACGGTCAATTTTTCAAGCGCCTCTTTTGTTAAAGAGGTTAGTCGTGCTAGAACCTTTGGGTTTATGCACGAATACGAGCAAATGAAATCTATGGGCTTGGCGCGCGGCGGTAGCTTAGAGAACGCCATCGTGGTCGATGAACATGCAATCCTCAACAAGGGTGGTTTGCGTTACCACGATGAATTCGTCAAGCACAAGATTCTCGATGCGATTGGCGACTTGTATTTACTCGGCAACAGTTTGATCTGTGAATTCGATGCACACAAATCTGGGCATGGTCTCAATAATGCGTCGATACGCGCGTTGATGGCTGAGGAGGATGCTTGGGAGTACGTCACCTTTGTAGACAATCCAGAAGATGTTCCCATCGCCTATAGCGCGGCTAATTAAAATACCAAGGGTCTGATTTTTTGTGAAAATCATTATCATCAATAACCGCGCGGACAAAACGCGCTCGATCACTTTGAACAGTTGGGCGAAGGGCTTGTTGTCGGTGTTGTTGTTGGGAATTCCAGTGGCGGCGGGAACCCTGTTGGGGGTTAAAATCGCCGACGGTCGCTGGGAATTGTTGTTTGAAAATACCGTAGGTGAGATGCGCGAGCAAATCGTTGTTCAGCGCTCTGAGGTCGATGCCGGTCGCGACCAAGTTGAGGCGACGCTGTCGGCGATGACGGTCAAGCTGGCGCAGATGCGCTCGCGACTGGTCAGGCTCGATGCGTTGGGTGAACAGTTGACCCAGATCGCCAGCTTGCAAGAGGGCGAATTTGATTTTTCTCGGTCTGCTGGACTCGGCGGCCCGGATGAGCGATTGGACGCTGAAGTGACCCGCTCGATGTCGTCTCAGGACGAGTTGAAAATGCTCTTTGCGTCGATGGATAACAGCCTGAGCGATCGCGAGGCGCAACTCAATGTGTTGCAGTCAATGATGGCGGACAACCGACTCAAAACCGAGAGTACGGTGGCTGGACGACCGATATTGAAGGGCTGGCTATCGTCTGAGTACGGCATGCGAACCGATCCGTTTCACGGCAAGCAACGCTGGCACAACGGCGTCGATTTCGCCGGGCGGGAGGGCTCTTCTGTAATTGCCGTGGCCTCTGGGGTGGTGACTTGGTCGGGCACCCGTAGTGGTTATGGCCAGATGGTCGAAGTCAACCACAGCGACGGTTATGTGACCCGTTATGCCCACAACAAAGAAAATATGGCCAAGCTCGGCGCCATCGTCAAAAAAGGCGAAGTGATTGCAAAAATGGGCAGTACGGGACGCTCCACAGGCCCCCATGTGCATTTTGAAGTGTATAAAAATGGCCGCACGGTCGATCCCTCTACATATATCCACCGCACTATCCGCTAAGCCTCACCTTAGTTCCACCTCCAAAGCGTTCATCGAATCGCGCTCGTCGCGGGTCGATTTTTTTAATCACAGTCTTGGGAAAGGTTTTGATGTTAGCCAATATGCTGAAAAAAGTGCTGGGCAGTAAAAATGCTCGGGATCTTCGTCGAATAAATACAATTGTCAATAAGGTCAACGCCTTAGAAGAATCGCTGGGCGCGTTAGACGATGCACAGTTAGCCGGCAAGACGGTCGATTTAAGACAGCGCTTGGCAAGCGGTGAAAGCGTTGAAATGTTGCTTCCCGAGGCCTTTGCGACGGTCCGAGAGACCGCCAATAGAACCCTCGGGATGCGTCATTTTGACGTACAGATCATCGGTGGAGTGACTCTGCACGAGGGACGGATCGCCGAGATGCGCACCGGTGAGGGTAAAACCCTGGTGGCGACACTGGCGGCATATTTGAATGCTCTGCCGGCTGCCGGTGTGCATGTAATCACCGTCAATGATTACCTCGCGAAACGTGACGCGCAATGGATGGCGCCGCTATATACCGCACTGGGGCTGTCTGTCGGCGTGGTGCAGTCGTTCCGAGGACCGGAGATTGCCAATTCATTTTATGTGGCTGCTGGCGACGGTAATAATCTGCAACCTTGCAGTCGACAACAGGCGTACGCAGCCGATATCACCTACGGCACGAATAACGAATTTGGTTTCGATTACCTGCGCGACAACATGGCGCTTCGACTCGAGGAAAAATCTCAGCGCGGCCTGCACTACGCGATCATCGATGAGGTTGATTCAATCCTCATCGACGAGGCACGCACGCCACTGATTATTTCGGGAGCGGCTCAGGATAGCTCTGAATTATACCGAAGCATCAACGCCTTGACCGTTAGCCTGACGCAGGAAACGGATGACCAATCAGGCGACTTTAGCGTCGACGAAAAGACTCGGCAGGTTGAATTGACCGAAGACGGCCATCAACGCGTTGAGCAGGCTCTGATCGGTGCCGAATTACTCGATCCCCAGGAGAGTCTTTATCAGGCGTCGAATCTAGGCCTGTTACACCATATATCCTCAGCGTTGCGTGCCCAGTATTTGTTCCACAACGATGTTGAATATATCGTTCAGGATGGCCAGGTGGTGCTGATTGACGAACACACTGGCCGCACCATGCCGGGGCGCAGGTTGTCCGAAGGTTTACATCAGGCTATTGAGGCCAAAGAGAAACTCAATATCCAACAGGAAAGCCAGACTCTGGCATCGACCACCTTTCAGAATTATTTTCGACTGTATAGCAAGCTGGCGGGTATGACCGGTACTGCGGATACCGAGGCGTTTGAATTTCAGCAAATCTATGGCCTCGATGTAATGGTGATTCCCACCAATGTCGACGTTAATCGCGACGATCTTAACGATTTGATCTATTGTACGCAGGGCGAAAAATTTGACGCGGTGATCGAGGATATACGCGATACCGTGGCCAATGGTGCGCCGGTACTTGTCGGTACGGCATCGGTCGAAACCTCAGAGCTACTCTCCAGTATCCTGACCAAAAACAAGATTGAGCACAATGTTTTAAACGCCAAACAACACGAGCGTGAGGCAAGTATCATTGTCGATGCCGGTCGTCCAGGGGCTATCACGATTGCTACCAATATGGCCGGACGGGGCACCGATATCGTGCTCGGTGGTAATTTGGATGCCGAATTAAACGCGCTCGCCGATGCGACCAGCACTGAAATAGAGGCGCGGCGGGAAGCTTGGAAAGTTCGACAGCAGACCGTCATAGCTGCCGGTGGTCTGCACATTATTGGCACGGAGCGCCATGAATCTCGGCGTATTGACAATCAATTGCGCGGCCGTTCTGGGCGTCAAGGTGATCCAGGCGTATCGCGTTTCTACCTCTCGTTGGAGGACCCATTGATGCGCCTTTTTGCCTCTGATCGAGTCAAAAATATGATGCGCAGCCTGGGTATGGAGCAGGGTGAAGCGATCGAGCATCGCATGGTCACCAACGCCATTGTCAAGGCGCAGCGCAAGGTCGAGGGGCGTAATTTTGATATGCGCAAGCACTTACTGGAATATGACGATGTTGCCAATGACCAGCGCCAAGTCATCTACCAACAGCGCAATGATCTTCTCGAAGATGAGGATATTTCGGATATCATTAGCGCGATTCGCGTCGACGTAGTGACGGAATGCGTCGATGGCCATATCACCCCGGACAGTCTCGATGAACAGTGGGATATCGCCGGCTTAGAGCGTTCTTTAGAGACTGATTTTGCGGTCAAAGTTCCCTTGCAAACTTGGTTAGATCAAGATAACCGGCTTGATGAGAGCGCGCTTCGAACGCGTATTTTGGATGAGGTTCAACTCGGCTATGAGCAGCGACACGGTCATGTGGGTGATTATTTACGCGAAGTCGAACGGCAAATAATGCTGCAGGTATTGGATAATTTATGGAAAGAACATCTCGCGACTATGGATCAATTACGCCAGAGTATTGGTCTTCGTGCATACGCCCAAAAAAATCCTAAACAGGAGTATAAGCGCGAATCTTTTGCTCTATTTGAAGAGCTGTTGGGAAAGATTAAGTACGATACGATTCGCTTCCTCAGCCATATAGAAATTGCCTCTGAACAAGATATGGCGCGTCTCGAGAAACAGCGTAGAAATGAACAGTCCAATCTAGAATATCAACACAAACAGAACCCAGAGGCTGGATCGGCGGGTCAGAACCCGTCTGACTCTCGAGCCCAAACCCGCAAGCCCATTCAACGTTTGGGGGAAAAAGTCGGCCGCAACGACCCCTGTCCTTGTCAGTCAGGTAAGAAATACAAACAGTGTTGCGGCAAGATATAAGCGCTGGCGGCGGACTGTGCCCGCGCCCAGTGATGAGCATACCGCGCGCTAACAACCAAGAGAGAGGTGGCGACTATGGCGACAGGTGATACGAGCCTTCCGATCATGCATCCGGTAATGGGCTTTGAACTCGGTACGGCGCGAGCCGGTATCAAGGTGGTTGGGCGCAGAGATCTGGTGGTAATGGCGCTGTGTGAGGGAGCGACATTCGCCGCTTTGTACACCCAAAATAGCTTCTGTGCGGCCCCGGTGGTGATTGCCAAGGCGGCGCAAAAACATTGCGCGCCACGTTATTTGGTGGT
>CAJIZO010000216.1 GCA_905181995.1 Flavobacteriaceae bacterium TMED48 | reverse complement strand
GCAGTCCGCGCTATTGGACGTTAGTCAACAGGAGTAGGCAGTTATCGACAGAAGTAGACGCTAGTAAATAGGAGTACCCGCTAGTAAAAAGGACTAGGCGAAAAGTGAGCGACATCGGCGCGGCGCTGCTAAGCGCGGCGCGCTCCTGCTAGGCCCTGCTAGGCAAAAGGGTCGAGGAAGATAAGCAAAAACAACGAGCAAAGCACGAGAAAAAACGCGCGAGAAATCACAAAAGGAATTAACCGTCGCGAAACTGGCGGTCCCTGCAAGAATCGAACTTGCATCTAAGACTTAGGAGGTCCTTGTTTTATCCATTAAACTAAGGGACCGTCGTGACCGCGACAAGCGTCGGAATTGTACCCAGTTAAACCCTCGCTTGCGACCCCGCTGGCCGGATTAAATAACCGTCCAGCGCGCGACAGATAAACGAGGCGAGTAGACGACACGAGCACACGACCTGAGAAGGCGAACCGAATAAGCGAACCGAGTAGGCGAACCGAATAGCCGACCGAAAAAAACCACGATACATAAACTGCAGTGGCTAGATCGCATTAGCTAAACGACATGGACTAAACGACCTATGCTAAGCATAACCTCGCCAACCAACAGAGGCGACTGGAATTAGACTGTAACTAGACGGTAACAAACTCTGTGTAATTGCCTGTCGTAACCCTCGATTTAAGGCAGTTGCAATCTGCTGGCCATTGATTCACAGCGCCTTTTATTTGCAGCGCCTTTTATTTACAACACCTGTTATTTTCACTACGTGTTATTTACAAGATTTTCTATTTACAGTACCTGTGATCTGCAGGATCTTATATTCACACTACGTGTTATTGACAGGATTTTCTATTTACAAGATCTTCTATTTACAACACCTTTGACCTCCAGCACTTGCGACCTCCAGCACCTGCGATCTTCAACACTTTCGACCTCCAGCACTTGCGATCTCCAGCATTTGCGATCTCCAGCACTTGCGATCTCCAGCACCTGCGATCTCCAGCACCTGCAATCTACACCGCGTTCAATCTAAACCACCTTAGATTTACAGATCTTTGATCCATACCGCGTGTAATCCGCATGGCGCTTTATCTTTAGCGTGCTTTGTCTTTACCGTGCTTTATCTTAAGCATGCTTTGTCTTTACCGCGTTCACAACTGACCCGCGCGCACCTGTTCTTTATTGACCAGCCCGATGGCTTGGGCTGCCGGCTTTTTATGCAGTGACGTTTGACCAACATTGACCATAATAGCTGGTAACTGGTAACTGGTAACTGGTAACTGCCGCCATGAGGCGGAATAATCGCGTATCATTGTCAACACTGCGTCGCGACCATGATCGATGGCTAGATGAACGACGTTTGGCCCAGGTTTTTGGCCTCATTTTGGGCAAAAACCATAGCCAAGAACTATATAGTCGAGAACCATATAGCCAATAAGCATGTAGTCGAGAACCATAGCCAAGAACTATAGCCAAGCTATGTAGACAGGCTCTATAGCCACGGCGCCCTTTGGATAACAGTGCAGTATGAATACGTTACTTTTAGAATCGAGCACAATCGTCGACGGCGAAGCCGTGATCAGCGGACGCCAGCACCAACACCTGACTGAGGTCCAGAAGGTTGTGGTCGGTGATAGGTTGCGGGTCGGCGAGATCAACGGCCAACTCGGATCCGCCCTGATTACGGCGACCGATGAGCATCGCACCAGGCTCAGCCTCAGCCTAACCGAAGCGCCACCGTTGCCGATACCCTTGACCTTGGTGCTGGCTCTACCCAGACCCAAGATGCTACGGCGTATTTTACAAACAGTGGCGGCGATGGGCGTCAAAAAAATTCATCTGGTTAACGCCAGCCGAGTCGAAAAGAGCTATTGGCAATCACCGATGCTGAAGTCTGATGCGATTCGCCAACAACTGATACTCGGCTTGGAACAGGCGCGTGACAGTCAACTACCTGAATTCCAACTGCACCCGCTGTTCAAACCATTTGTCGAAGATCAACTACCCGCGCTCGCCGAGGGTCAACTGGCGCTCGTTGCGCACCCCTACACCGAGGACCGTTGCCCGGTTGAAATCGCCCAACCGACCATGCTAGCGGTCGGCCCTGAAGGTGGTTTTATCCCCTATGAAATAACCAAACTGCACAGCTGTGGGTTTAAATCTGTGCATATAGGTTCGCGCATTCTCAGGGTAGAGACGGCAATACCCGCGCTGCTTTCGCGACTGTTTCCGCTGTGAGCACAGTCGGCTCCCAGCCATGCACCGTATAGCTCTATGTCAGTCATCCGGATGCTACCCAGACAACCCTTTGTGATGGATTTATGCCCGCTATCAGTACACTAGAACTAGACTACCGAGTCGACAGCGGCGATTTTTTTGCTCGCATCAAAGATCTGCCAGATGCAATCTGGTTGGACTCGGGCCAACCTCTGGCCGTTCAAGGGCGTTATGACATCCTCTCGGCCGTTCCAGATTGCGTCATTGAAACCCATGGTGATCGCTCTACCATCACCGACGCCGTCGGCTCGAGGCGCTCTGCGGAAGACCCATTCGGATTGATTGCAGAATTATTGGCACCGCTGTCGACGGCTCCGCTAGAGGCTCACGTCGGGCCATTTGTCGGCGGCGTTATCGGTTATTTTGGTTACGATTTGGGCCGTCGCTATCACCGCGTAGAGCCGCCCCAGCAGATGCTGACATCGCTGCCAGACATGCGCGTTGGCCGCTATCTCTGGGCCCTAGTGATCGATCACCAAGAGCGATCGGCAACGCTGTGCTTTCACCCGCTATGCCCGGTGACGCTGCGTCGCACGGTTACCGAAGCGCTGCGCGCAAACCATCCAACCGCTGGCAGCATTGAGTTGACGCCATTTACCTGCCAGGCGTTTACGCCACAAATATCGAAGCGCGAATACCTCCGTCAACTGGAAAAAATCCAGCAATATATAGGCGCTGGCGATTGTTATCAGGTCAATTTTGCGCACAATTTTAACGCTGGTTATAGCGGCGATACCTTTGGCGCGTACCGCGCGCTTCGCACAGCCATCCCATCGCCTTACTCAGCCTACTGGCAGTGGCGCGACAAGTGCATCATGAGCCTATCTCCGGAACGCTTTTTACGCATCCGTGACAACCGTATCGAGACCAAACCGATCAAGGGCACCATCGAGCGCGGCAAGACCGGTGAAGGCGATCGACGCAACGCAGAGGCACTACTTAACAGCGGCAAAGATCGCGCCGAAAACTTAATGATCGTTGATTTGTTGCGCAATGACCTCGGCAAAAATGCCCGCATCGGCAGCGTTGCCGTCCCCGAGCTGTTTGCCCTCGAGAGCTTTGCCAACGTCCATCATCTAGTCAGCACCGTGACCGCAGAAATCGCCGCCGACAAAACCCCTATCGATGTGCTCAGAGACGCTTTTCCCGGCGGATCGATCACCGGCGCCCCCAAATTGCGCGCCATGCAAATTATTCAGCAACTCGAAGCGGTCAATCGATCGGTCTATTGCGGCAGTATTGGCTATATCGGCGCCGATCTGAGTATGGACACCAACATCGCCATTCGCACCGTGGTCGGCGACGGCAACCACTTGCACTGCTGGGGCGGCGGCGGCATAGTCGCGGATTCGATTGCCAGCGATGAATACGCTGAATCGATCGCCAAGATAAAGATCATCATGGAGACCTTAGAAAGCTACTAGGCAGACCGCGACTATACAGAGTGCTCGTAAATAGAGTCGCTCGTAAATAGAGTGCTCATAAATAGAGTGCTACTGGATAGAGCGCTACTGGATAGAGTGCTATTGGATAGAGCGCTTTTAGATCAACTGCTATCAGATAGAACGTCATTAAAAGACGCGATCAAATAGGAAAGGCCTAGATAAAAAGCGACAAGAACAACGTCTAAAAATCAGATGAAAAAAATAATATAAAGAATAAATATCATCAATTTAATCTTAAAAATTGAAGTTAATTATCATAATATTTTCTTGGCGTAAATACGTTCACAAAGAACACTATTAGACAGCGCCCGCCTGCGCTTTATTGCCTCGAGTTAGCCATCCATTAAGCGAAAGGTAAAGTTCACCCGCGGCTCTTCGAGTTTCGCCACTTTGGCGATCCGGTGTTGCCAATAGCTCTGAATACCCGCATTCATTAAAAGCAGTGAGCCGTGGGGCAAGGTAATGGCTACGCGTTCTTTGGTGTGATTGTGGCGCAGCTGAAAAACCCGTTCAGCGCCGAGCGACAATGACGCGATGATCGGCTCAAAACCTAGCGACGCCTCGTCATCGGCGTGCCAGTCGACGCTGTCGCGCCCATTGCGGTAGTAATTTACCAACGCGCGATTAAATCGCTGTTGCGTTTCCGCCTCGACGGCTAGGCGGAGTGACTCCATCCACGGTGGAAAGGCGACCGCGGGCAGGCAAATTTTTGAGTAGGTATAGCTGGTTCCGGGTTCGCCAAACCAGTTTTGCAAGCGAGGGATGGGCAGGGTCTTGCCGACAATCCGAATACTGTCGGCCCGCCAGGGCGTTTTAGCGATGGCCGTGTCGAGTAGCGCATCGGCACCCTGATGATCTAGCCAATTGGGCCACAACACCAGGTCTGAGGCGCGCTCGGGCGTCAGCATTAGGGGAATCGATTGTTGCTTAAAAAGATCCATAGATTCTGGGTTCTACCTCTAAACACACGCCAAAGCGCTGTTCTACAGCGCTCTGTATATGTTCGCACAACGCTAGTAATTCAGCCGCACTGCCACTGCCATAGTTGATCAGCACCAACGCCTGCCGTTCGTGTACGCCAACCTCTCCAGCGCGATATCCGCGCAAACCGCAGCGCTCTATCAACCAGGCTGCGGGGACTTTTGATAGATTGTTGTACGCTGGGTATACGGGTATCTGCGGTTCATCGACCATTAACCTCGCCAGTTGCTGCTGGTCGAGTAACGGATTTTTAAAAAAACTCCCGGCGTTCGCCAGTCGCGCAGGATCTGGTAATTTCGTACGGCGAATGTCGGCCACGGTTTCCGCGATCAGTTGCGGCGTGACCTGCACTGCGCTAGCCTCGCCCAGCTTGACCTCCAATTTGGCCTCTAGCGCGTCGCGTAACGCCGGGTATTGCCATCGGTTGTTCGGCTGCGTGGACAGCTTGATGCAGACCTCGGTAATAACATAGTTATTCCGCTCGCGGCGTTTAAAAATGCTCTCGCGATAGCCAAATTCGCAATCTTTTGCGTCCATTTCATGCAGCTCTCCAGTCGCCGTATGAATCGCTTGCAAGGACACAAAACAGTCGCATAACTCGACCCCATAGGCGCCAATGTTTTGGATCGGAGCGGCCCCCACGCTACCGGGAATAAGTGCTAAATTTTCTAGTCCATACCAGTGATTACGCAACGACAGAGCAACCAACGACGACCAGTCTTCGCCGGCGCCAATGGTTACATAGACGTCGTCGCCAACGCAGCGATGACGAATGCCGCGCAATTCCACCAACGCCACCAATCCATGGATGGTGTTTTTTAACACCACATTACTGCCGCCGCCGAGCGCGGTAATGGTTAGCTTGTTTGCGCGGGCAAATGCCAGCGCCTGGTGAACATCGTCGAGGCTGCCAAGTCGACAAAAATAATCCGCCGTGGCATCCAGCGCCAAAGCGTTGTAGTTGCGCAGAGAGACAGTTTTTTCGACCCCAAAACTCACAGGCGATGGTGTTTTTTTAGGTGCTTTAAAAGTCCCGCCGAGGCATCCTCAATCAGGTCGATCACCAGATCAAAGCCCTGCGCGCCACTGTAGTAGGGGTCCGGCACCTCGCGCTCTTCAAAATTCGCAGAATAGTCTAAAAAGAGTCCGAGATGACCGGCAAAATCGGTCGGGCGCAAAATTTCCAAATTGGATAAATTTTGCCCATCCATCGCCAAAACGTACGCGCCATCATCAAAATCTTTGGCGCTGACTAACCGCGATCTCAGCGCGCTGAGATCGATGCCGCGCCGCTGCGCCACCTCGACGCTGCGACTGTCCGGGGCATGGCCTAAATGCCAATCTCCGGTGCCGGCAGAATCGACGCAAATGCGATCGCCCAGCCCCTGCGCCGCGACCATGCGCTCAAATACGCCATGCGCGGTGGGCGATCGGCATATATTGCCAAGGCAAACAAAAACCACGGATATTTTATTCATCGCTAAGTTCCATAAACAACCCACCCGCAGCTGTCTGTCGGTGATAATGTTAGTGCGTGAGCGGAGTGTCGATCATCGCCCGCACGCGCTGCAAATCGGCGTCGGTATCAACCCCCGGGGGCACGGTACAAGCCGCCATATCGACATGAATATTGACGCCGTTATAGATAAATCGCAACTGCTCCAAGCGCTCTAGATGTTCGATATCGCAGCGCGGCCAGCCGACAAACTGATTGAGCGTGCCAACTTTATAGGCGTACAGGCCAATATGACGCACCGCCAGCGACCTATTAGAAAAGTGCTTTTCAGCAGCGCCAAAATCGTCCCTCGGCCATGGCATGGGTGCGCGGCTAAAGTTGAGGGCGAAATTGCGATAATCGCGGGCCACCTTGACGACGTTAGGATTGAGAAAGTCCTCCAGCGATTCGATCGGCTCGATCAGGGTCGCCACGCCAGCGTCTGAATTATTCTCCAGGTTTTGCGCCACTTGATCGATTACCTGTGGAGGGATCAGCGGCTCGTCGCCCTGCACGTTGACCAGTATTTGATCGCTCGGCAACGCCAGTTGCACCGCGACTTCCTGCAACCGGTCGGTCCCCGAGGCATGATCTTTGCGCGTCATGCACAGCTCTGCGCCAAAGCTTTGAGCGAGCGTGGCAATCCGCTGATCGTCGGTGGCAATAACAATCCGCGCCGCAGAACTCATCGACGCCTGCTCCCATACGCGCTGTAGCATTGGCTTACCCGCAATCGCCAACAGCGGCTTACCCGGCAGCCGTGCTGAATCGTAACGCGCTGGAATAACCACCATAAAACCCATAGACACCTCATTGTTGCGCGTTTAAAAAATCAAATACCCTGGCGAATCGGCAATATGCGCCCAAAAAGTCGTTCGACCAGCCGTTCGTCGAGGGTTGCAGCCACCTCTAAACACCAGACCCCCGCCAGATCGACCGCGCTGAGCTTGATCGCGTCCTTGGCGGTAATAACCACATCCAAATCGTCTTCAAAATATAAATCGCCGCTGTTCAATGGATGGTGGTCGTCGTGGGCGTGAAGCCTGACATTCAGGCCAAGCGCCTCGAGCGTCGCGGCGAAGCGCTGGGGTGCTCCGATAGCCGCAACAGCATGTACCGACGACGTTCCCGACCATTGGCTTGCCGGACAACTGTCGCCATTGGCCAAATTAACGAAACGCAGCGCTTCGAGCTCGAATGGCATCGTCTCTGCGGGATACTGGGTCGGCCGAGCGCCGCCATTAACCGCGATCAAATCAACGCTAGCAAGCCGGCTGGCAGCTTCGCGCAATGGCCCAGCGGGCAAACAATAACCATTGCCCAAGCCCCTCGAGCCATCGATCACCGCGATCTCAATGTCGCGATGCATGGCGTAGTGTTGAAGACCGTCATCGCTGAGCACCAGATCGCATTCGAAGCGCTCGAGCAAATATTCTACCGCGCGGTGTCGATCGCTATCGACCACTACTGGGCAACCGCAACTGCGGGCGATTAACAGGGCTTCATCGCCGGTTTCAACAACCGCGCTATCGGCGCTGACCAACAGTGGCCCCGCCCGACGACGGCCTTTGTAACCGCGACTGACAACCCCTGGCCTAAAACCCCGAGCCGACAGATCGTTCGCCAGTGCCATCAACAGCGGCGTCTTACCGCTGCCGCCCACTGCGATATTGCCCACCACCACCACCGGCGCCGAATAGCGGCGGTGACTAAAGCGCCATCGCAGGTAACCACGGCGAGCAGCGCAAATCACACGGTATAACCCGGCGAGGGGTCGCAGCGCCAGCAACCATAAACTGTTGGCGTACCAGGCGCGCGTCAGTAGCTTTTCAAGCGACAAGGCTAGTCGTCCCGCACTGGGTCAAACTGGTTGCTATAAAGTTCAGCATAACGACCCGACTGGTCGAGTAATTGCCGGTGATTACCGCGCTCAATAATGCGGCCATTTTCAATCACCAAGATGCAATCGGCAGACTCTACCGTGCTCAAGCGGTGGGCAATGACAAACGTCGTGCGGTTTTCCATAAGTCGCTCTAACGCCGCCTGAATCAAGCGCTCCGAGTCGTTGTCCAGCGCCGAGGTCGCCTCGTCCAAGATCAGCACAGGTGCATCCTTCAATACCGCCCTGGCAATGGCTAGACGCTGGCGCTGCCCGCCAGATAGCATGACACCGTCGTCGCCGATTGCGGTGTCGTAAGCCGCCGGCAAGGCTTCGATAAAGCCATCGGCATTGGCTATTTTGGCCGCCGCATAGACTTTTTCTGGCGCGACCTTAGCCAGTTCGCCGTAGGCGATGTTGTTGTAGATGGTGTCGTTAAACAGCGTCACGCTCTGACTCACCAGCGCTATATGGCTGCGCAAGTTGGTCAACGTGTAGTCATGAATACTGACACCGTCAAGCGTGATATCGCCACTTTGATTGCGATAAAAGCGCGAAATCAGGCTGACCAGCGAGGTTTTACCACTGCCAGACGATCCGACAAGCGCGATGGTTTGGCCGGGCGCTACGGAAAAGTTTAGATCGCTAAGCACCGATTGTTCGGTGCCCGGGTAGATAAATGACACATCGGAAAACTCAAATCGCCCCTCGACATGGTCGCAGCTATGCTCGCCAGCATCTTCCTCTTGTTCGGAGTCGATCACCTCAAAAATGGACTCGGCTGCGGCGATACCACGCTGAATGGCACTGTTTATCTCGGTAAGTTGCCTGATAGGTTTAATCAGCATGCCCGAAGCGACCAAAAATTTAATGAAATCGCCGGTGCTCATCGCCGACAATAGCACTGGGTTGAGCATAAAGCTGGTGATTGCAGCAAACGCCAGCGACACCAACAGCATCACCAGCGGATTGCTCAGTCCCTCGGTCAAGGCCATCTTCATGTTTTGCCGGCGATTGCTGTGGCTGGCGGCAAGCATGCGCTCGCGCTCGACCTCGGTGCCACCATACATGCGCACTTCACTGTAGCCGTTAACCGCCTCTTGGGTAACGTGGGTGACGTTGCCCATGGCCGACTGTATGCGTTTGCTGATACGCCGAAAACGCTTGCTGACGTAGCTGACCAGTAGCGCGATTATCGGCATTACCGCGAGAAAAAATAGCGTTAATTTCCAGTTGATATAAAACAGGTAGGCCAGTAGGCCAACCACCAAACTGCCCTGCTGCAACAGCGTTTTAATCGCTTTGGTAGAGGCCTCGGTAACTTGCTGAACGTTAAACGTCACCAGGGACACCAAGTGCCCCGCCATCGAGCGATCGAAAAACCGAAACGGTAACAGCAGGTATTTATCGAAGATATCGCAGCGCAGCGAATGGACTAAATAATTCGCTATATAGGCCAAACCATAGGTGCCAATAAAATAACCGAGACCGCGTGCGACGCTGACCACAACCAGAAAAAATGGGATGACGAAGCGGGTATTCTCGGCTTGCTGTTCGCCCAGCAAATAGTGCGCCGCCGACGCGGTCGCTCCCGACACCGGGAGTTGATTTGGAGTATTGACACTGCCGGTCAATTGACCGACTGAATCGGTGATATAACCCAGCAGGTCGACAAACGCGACCTCGGCCATGGAGTGTAAAATCAAGCCGAGAAAACTGATCAAAAACGCCACCCAGTAGCGCGAGACGTAGCCGAGTAATCTTAGGTATGTAGCGGTCGGAGGATCAGTAGGTTTTGACATTCAATCGGAGGTTCTCCGCCGCCTTGGATTCGCTGTAGTGGGTCGATCTACGGATTGGATTAGCAGCAGCCATACTCGACCCAAAGCACTTATTGCTGGTGATCGACAACCACTCGACCGACGTTCTAGCGACGATCATAGTCCGAGGCCGATTGTTTGACAATGCTTGAGTGGTAAATGACCCTTCAATCGATATCGCCGGCCGCCGATTAGCGCCAGTGCGGCTGCCATTTTTGGCGCTCTGCGATCGGTTCTTGCAGTCCTCCCAAAGACCAACTGAAGACTATGGCTCCCTGCTCTGCCGTGCTCCATAATTGACTGCCCTGTCCGCTGTAGCGCTTGCTGACCTGCGCGTGTGGATGGCCAAACTGGTGCAGGTAACCCGACGAAAAAACCACGTGACGAGGGCTCATCTGAGCGACGAACGCGGCGCTCGATGAGGTTTTACTGCCGTGGTGAGGCGCCAACACTAGATCCAGTGAGTTGGGCACCACGGTGGCAGCCATAAGGCGTTTTTCGGCGCTTTTTTCGATGTCACCGGGCAATAAAATGCCATGACCGCGCCACTCGATATAGACCACGCAAGAGCTGTTATTGCCATCGCGCGGCGCGTCCGCAAGCGGCGCTAAGACCTTGAAGGATACCGAATCCCAGCTCCAACTCTGCCCAGCCGAGCAAGTGTCGATGGCGGACTTGTCAGTGTCTTGCTGGTGCTGAGCGAAACCCGGCCCACCGAGCACCTGTCGTATTTCGAGCGCCTCGCTGAGACCCAGATAGCCACCACTGTGATCGCTGTCCTCGTGGCTGACAATCAGCATATCGATACGGCGATGACCGCGACGACGCAATAGCGGCGCAATTATTGCGCTGCCGGCATCGAGCTGCGGTGAATACTTTGGCCCGGTGTCGTAGACTAAAAGGTGCTCGGCAGTTTCTACCACCACGGCAAGCCCTTGGCCCACGTCTAGCACGGTAATTTGCAGTGCCGGTGGCGCGCGGGGAGCCACCAGCAGCGTTAGCAGAGGCAACCCCAGCAACCAGCGGCGAGGCGTGCCCCTAGGGAGTATGATTGCGCTGATGGCGAGCCCAACGGCAATCCCCGCCGACCAGGAAAAAACCATCGGCAAATTGAAAAAACCCCAGGTGGCCGGCCAGACGTCGAGAAACAACCACAGCGGTCGCAGACTGACATCTGCCGCCAGCCACAGCCACTCCGCCCAGCCGGGAAGCACCGCAAAGAGTGCCGTACCGAGCATCGCTAGCGGTATGGTCAGCAGAGATAACCACGGGACAGCAACCAGATTAACCCAGGGCGCCAGCCATGTTAATTGACCCGCCAACGCCAGTAAGGGCAGCGACAAACCAATCCACAGATGCCATTGAACGGCGCTCAACTGTCGGAAAAAACCCTCTCGGCTCGCCCACGGCGCTATAGCAATAATCAGCAATAGCACGGCGACAAACGACAACCAGAACCCGGCATTTAGTACCGCCAGCGGCTGCACCACGGCAATCGCGCAAAGACAACAAGCCAACACATTGCCAGGCGATACGCGGCGCAGCGCCAGCTTTGCCAACATCACTATCAGCAGGGCGATCAGCGCGCGCTGCGTCGACAGCGACAGTCCGGCCAGTAAACTGTAACCCAACGCGGTTGCAGCGGCGCTGACCGGCGGCAGCAGGCGCAGTGG
>CAJIZO010000215.1 GCA_905181995.1 Flavobacteriaceae bacterium TMED48 | reverse complement strand
GCGATATGGAGCGCGATCAACAGCGCCATAGTCAATGCCAGTAATGCGTGAGCGTCGGCAAATAGTTGGGCTGCCGACTGCCGCGTAGAATCAGACTCACGATGCAGGTTAAATAGATGCGGTACGGCAAATTGATCGAACCAAACGGTCTCGACGTTGAGCGCAGTATCGCCGCGCCACTGCGTCGAAACAAACAGCCAACCGGTGAGCGGCACCAACAGCATCAGTAGATAAAAACAGCGGTGCACGCCAGTCGCCAGCCACGTCTGGCGTCGGCTTATTGCTTCTGGTAGTGGCGGAGGTCGGTGGCTTAGCCGCCATACCAAGCGCAATGCCACCAGAGCCAGTATCGATAGCCCGAGTGATTTGTGCAGTTGGTAGGCACTGACCGCCAGACCGCGGCTGGCGACGGTATCGATGGCCTCGTGCATCCATACCCCAAGCGCGATATTGGCTAACAGCAGTCCAGCGATTAGCCAGTGAAGGGTGATCGCGACGGCTGAATAGCGAGCCGACGGGTCTTGCATAAGCCGATTCAGGGGGTTTGCAGCATCTCGCCCTCAAACATCAATGTGACCTGATCGCCGACGAATCCAGGGCCGATCAAATAGTCCATCCCAAAAGCTGAGCGCATAAAGCTCCCAGAGATGCTCAATCCCAAGGCCCCGGTCTTTGCAAACGGATGCTCTTCTATCGAGCCGACCACGCTGGCCTGCAGCGTGACTGGGTGGGTCTGCCCGAGCAGGGTAAGGTCACCGACAATCTCTAGGTCGCCTGACGGCTGTTCAACGATCGAGTTGGATTGAAAGCCAATCTCAGGATGCACCGCCGCATTAAAAAACTTGTCACTCATAGCCAACTGCTGCTCCCAATTGGCAAAGCCTGAATCTGCGTGTGTCGCCAGGTAGTCACCGCTGTAATCGGTGCGAATAGATCTTGGATCTATGGTCACCGATACCGTAGATGCAGAGAGATTAGCGCTGTCCAAGGCCAAGTCGATACTGTAGTTGGTAAACCCCACGACATAGTTAGATAGTCCCAAGTGAACCACGCCGAACTGCAGACTGGCATGCGTCGGGTCGTGGCGGTATTGTCCCGACGGCGCCTTTAATTCGAGTGGAGTGGGTGCGACCACCGATTGACTCTCATTTTCGGGCTGGCAACCGATGGTGGCGAATAACACAGTGATAAAAACAGCGATTAAACGTGGGCGCATTGGGATTTCCTCGATAGAGACGCGGACGGTTTTCATGGGCTCGCTGTCGGGTTATCTATCCGCAGTACCTATCGCAACTGCTTATCCAAACTAGATATCCGAATAGCACACGCCCACCAATTATGGCACGCAGTCTAGCATTTATTGCGCTGCAAAACGAAATTTGAACGGTGTGTTCGACGCGCGCTAACGACGGCGTACAGGATGATTTATGGTTTGGTCATGGTGTATAAATCGATCCATCGATCAAGTCGTCTTCGATGCTCGGAGCTGGCGTTGGCTTTGCTTGATAAAGTGGGGGTGAGAGGATATGAGAGGAGCTGAGCGCTACAAAAGCACATCATCGCTATGTTACGGTGGCAACGGACGTATCCCTGCGCGGCGACATGTCCCGCTTCGAATAACAATGATGCTCGAACAAGCTCGCATTGTGCAGCACTCAACGCACGCTAAATATGGCGCATAAAGCGAGAGACCCAGGCCAAATTGGCGTCGGCCTATGGGCGAAAAAACCGTGAGGCCACTCGCTGCAGGCATGCCCCGGCTTGCGTTTAGCGCGAGGGCATGTTGATGATTTGTTTAAATAAGCCGCAAAAAATCACTGGCGTTGTTGGTGACCCAGTTGGTACTGGGCAGCGCTTACATCTCCAGGTGTTAGGCGCTTATATGTTCAACCACCTCGTCTGTCGTCATTACGCGCGACCATAGGCGGCCAAGCATTGTCAGCGTGCTGTCCTGCATTTCTTGACTGTCTGTACCGGTGGCATCCGATACGATCACCACTTTGTACTGTGAATCGCAGGCTTCCATTGCGGTCATGGCGACGCAATTATTGGTAGACACACCGACGCAGACCACCGTCTTAGCATTCATCGCGCGCAATGCGGTATCAATTTTTGTTGAGCGAAAAGCTCCCTGAGTGGTTTTGTTGAACACCAACTCGCCGCTATGTGGGGTTAAATCTGCAACAATTTCGTGCTCTATATTGCCGACGATATTATTTGTCGCGACCACGATGGGTTTTAGATGTGGGGGTACATCGCGGGCATCCGGAGTCTCGGCACCGTAGGTTATATATATGACACCGGCGTTGTTGTCCCGAAAACTGGCTAGCAGTTTTTGAATGTTTGGTACCAGCATCTGCTCAATTCGAGAGAAGCGGAAATCCGATTGTTCGGCCTTTCCGGCTTCGCTCAAGAGCTTTCCTAGCCCCATATTTCTATTTCCGGTGGCGTTCTGCATGTCGATAACTACGAGTACGGTATCGCTCGAATCGACATCGACTTTTTGCGAAAACGAATCGATAAAACTGGGCTTTTTCATGTCTAAATCCTATTTACAAATAATTGATTTTTCAACAAATAATGCATTTCTATCTTTTACAATAATGGTTGAGCCCTGCGCGCGCCTGATATGGAGTTTTAACCGCTATCGACACCAACCCCATGGGTCGGTTGGCTACTCTGGGCTAATCGAATACGCGGCGAACAAACCTTCCGCGCGGTAATCTTGATGCTCTTTCCCCCAGCAACCCTAGCCGCAATATCGCGTGGCTGTGCAACATTTTCTGAAACGCCTAATCCAACTGCCAAAATACGTCTCTGGGCGTCCTGAGTTGCACTAGCCAAACAGCGCTGCATTGAGATCGGTACAGGATTCAAGCGCCATAATGCTGTCGCTTAGGTGGTCTCGTTGGGGTGCTGTCAGATAAGGGCTGCAAAGCCCGCTAAATTTTTCGTGAAATTGCTCTGCGCTCATAAAATTGTCTGGCTCACCCATAGGCACTTGCACAAAAGTCTCGAAGGTCTGACCATTTGCGGTGATTCTAACTTTGGCGCTCATGTTTTCAGGGCTGCAAGCTTCCGCTTGGTCATCGACATAGACCGCGACCTTTTTGCACAGATTTAAGGTCGCTAGGTTGGTCAGATTTTTTGCATAGTCATCCCAAACGAAGCCGCGCTGGCGAAAGGCTACCGCCGCGCTGAACGGCATGGAAAACTGACCATCGACAATGCTGCCAGGATTTTGTTTCTGGTCTAGCGGATGGCCAATGATGCCAAAGCCACGCTGGGGCAGTCCCACCTCAATATCGACATCGCTATTGGCGGGTAGATCATGTTGTTTTGCCAGTTGAATGATGCCGTCGATCGCCGCATGACTGTATCTGCAAGACGGGTAGGGCTTAACCCCGAGGGTCATGGTTTCCCAGGCCTCGCCGAGGCGATCAACCGCCGTGTCTAGATTGGCATCGCTGCTGTAATTGTTGAAGAAACCCCACTGACCCTCGATCGATTGCGCTGGACCCACGTAGCCCTCGCGGGCAAAAAAAGCCGCCATCAATCCGTTTTGCGCGGCTTGGCCAACGTGCAGTCGCTTAGTCCAGGCACCGTCCTTGAGAAACTGCATGGCGCCGGCGGTCTGACTGAGCGCAATGCCGAATGCCGAGACGGTTTGAGCATCGGATAATTTAAGAATTTTTGCTACCGCAGCCACGGCGGCAAAAATACCGCAGGTTGCGGTCGGATGAAAGCCCCTGATGTAGTGGTCCGCCGCGCCGACCGCTTTACCTAGACGAACGTGTATTTCGTAGCCCACCACGCAGGCGGTGATCAGGTCGCGCCCAGATGCACCGACCATTTCAGCCGCGGCAATCGCCGCCGGGACGATCGGTGCGCTGGCGTGAATCGATGCCTCGGCATGGGTATCGTCAAAGTCCAGCGAGTGTGCCAGGGTTGCGTTAATTAGCGCGGCAGTAGCGGGAGCATAGGTCGCAGTGTCGCCAAATACGTGGCAATCGCCGTGATCAAGGCCAAGCTTGCCAACCGCCGCCAGCATACTGGGTGTCGACTCCGAATCGTGGCGCGCCCTGATGATAATGCCGATTGTATCGAGTATTAACAGTTTGGTGCGCTCGACGACCTCGGTTGGAATCTTATCGTAGTTGGTTTGCACACAGAAATCGGCCAGAGTTTGAGTCGTGTTCTCCATTCCTACAGGCTCCTGATGGGCTTATCGAGATAATTCATTGTTCGGCCTTGGCGGCATATCGATGCCGAAGTGGCGCTTGAGAATGTCGGCGATATTTTCATAACAACAGCCGTAGCGCACTACTTCCAGAGTTTCGACATTGAGCAGGGTCGACGACATGCCTTGATGGGTGTATTTGACCGGCCCGTAATTGACCACCATATCGGCGGCATCTTTAATTTCGTCTTGGATGTCTTCGACGCGAAAGCGCGTGCCGGTGGTCGAGACGTTTGCCGACGAACCAAAGACTAATTTATTGGCGGCAAAAATCAGGCGGGTTATTTCCGCGTGAAACTTGCCGGCGTTGGTGAGCATGGCAAGCGTATCGTCCACCGTGCTGCGGTCGTAGAGTTCTTGGTTGATGCTATTAAACAGTTCGTGTTCGGGATTGCACGGCGCAATGATACCCAGCGGCAGGTCGTAGTCCTCGACGATCGCCGAGACGATTTCGCTACCGCGAGAGCTAACTACATGCAGGGCCTTATGATGATCCATGTTGCCGATAACCGCGTTGTATTTGGTATTGGCGCGCTTTTTGGTGTTAAAAATGTGCATGACCGAGTCGAACGAACCACCGAGAAAGGCATAGCCCACGTCCATCGGTAGGATGCAGGTTCCACCATTTTGCAAAATGTGAAACGCCTTTTGGGCGTCGCCTTGTATGTCTAAAACACTCATGGTTGTCTCCCTTTAAAAGCTGTACACAACCGAACATTGCCCTGCTGCAGGGCAATGTCGGATTTTGACTAACCTAGTTATCTAACCGCGCGTCGACGTTTTGAAAAGTCGGGTGCAACTGGCGCGGGTAGACCAGTTTCCGCAAAACAATTTGCTCTCAACGTTTCGATTGAACCACCGAAGTTAAAGATCTTGCCGTCGTCGGTGTGCTCGACGGTTTTATCTTTACGCAGCGCCGCCGTTGCTACCTCATCTACGGCATCGCCGTCGATGACCACGCCGTAGGAGTCTCTGGCAGCCTCAGGGCTGACCAATCCATACTGAACATCTTGCAGGACGCGATCGGTCTCGCGGGTCAATGGATCGCCGACGCCCCCACCGCCCCAGGTGTTAAAGAACAGCGTGTCGCCGCTATTGACCTGAAACAGATCGCACTTCGACGGCAGAAATTCTACGCTGCCATCAGCGCGGACCAGCTCTTTGGTGCTTCTCTGTCCCGGCATCGCCCCGTTGACTCCCCATGGGTAGGTCAGCCAGCGATCGTCATGCACTGAAATTTCGCCGTCCTCGAGGAAGTGGTAGCCCATGCGGATACCGTTGCCACCGCGATGGTAGCCCGCGCCGCCAGAATCGATGATGCACTCAAAGGTTTCAATCCGTAACGGGAAATAGGCCTCGAGGAATTCATTAGGGACATTTTTAAAGGCCGGCCACAGCGAGTGACCATCCGGTCCATCCCCTACCGGTCGTGCCGGAATGCCGCCAAAACCAATTTGGTAGAGCTGGTACCACTCGCCATTCTTGTCGTACCCGGAGTACATGAAGTGGGGACTATCTGAAAAGCCAGCGCCGCACAAAAAGTCGGGATTTCCCTGACCCAGAAGGCCGCTGAGCACGTCAAAAATTCGCCCCAGCGCATGGGTTCGGCAGGACAGCGCACCGGGTCTGATCGGTTTCAACAAACTGCCCTCGGGAATGCGAACATCCACGTAGTCATAAAAGCCATCGTTGAACAGAATTTGCGGGTCAAACGCTGAAATCATAAAGGTTCCGCAGAACATCTTGAACATTTCCTCGTTCAACAAAAAGTTGATCGACCCAGGGCTCTGCGGGTCGGTTCCGTCGAAATCAAAGATCACGATTTCACCTTCACGCCACATCGAGCACTTGATTTTGTAGGGCCCCGAACCCAGAGCATCGTCGCAGATGTAGTCTTCGAAAGATTGCTTTTCCTCGGGAATCGTATCCATGATCAACTGGCGCATGGCGCGGCAATTGCGCTCCAGCAGAGCATCCAATGCCGAGTAGAACTCATCGTCGCCAAAGCGCTCAGCCATCTCGATACAGCGGCGCTCAGCAACCGTACAGGCGGCGATAATGCCCTTGAAATCCGCTTGATTCCAATTTGGCATCCGTGAATTGCGGATGGCGATCTTGATCAGATCTTCCTGGAGTTCGCCCTTGCGGAAAATTTTCACCGGGGGAAAGGCAACGCCCTCCTCGAAGATTTCTCGCGCTTCATTGGGCAGCGACCCTGGCACGCGACCGCCAACATCGGTCAGGTGGCCAAAGTGCGCAGCCCATGCCATATGCCGGCCATCTTTGAATATCGGCTTGATCACCAGATAGTCGTTTAGGTGGCTAATGGCGCCGCCACAACTGTATGGGTCGTTTGTGAAGATCATGTCGCCCTCTTCGAGCATGCCCTCAAAACCCTCCATAAAACCGTGAATAAATGATCCAAATTGGCCGACGACCATTTTGCCATCGGCGTTGGCAATCATTGGAAAGGCATCACCCTGCTCGCGAATTCCCGGCGACATTGCGGTTCTAAACAGCGTGGCATCCATCTGTTCGCGGGTATTTCTCAGCGCGCTTTCAATGATATCCAAAGTGATCGGATCGACGTCGATCAGCTTGAATGGCGTGTTGTTGGTTTGAATTATTTTCTCGTGCATGTCTAGTAGCTCCCAATCTTAAGCGGTTGGTGATAGGAGAAGGTTTCTTCGACTATCGACTTCGGCTTTGTGGTCAGGGAACACAACCGAAGTTGAGTCCATTTCTGTGATGACTGCCGGGCCGTAAACTATGTGCCCTGGCTCGAGTTTAGCGCGCTCATAAACCTTAGCCGCATGCATTGCGCCGTTGTGAAAGATCTCATGATCCATGACTTTTGCATCGTCGACGGTTGCATCGGATCTGCCGGTTGTTTCAGACAGCTCCAACTGCGAAGGAGGCCCCAGAACAATCGCGCGCAAGTTTACAAACTCCTTTTCGCCGTCTATTCGAAAGGTAAAAAGTTGCTCGTGCAGATCATCAAAGTCGTTGGCAACCTGGTCAAAGTTACCTGACTGGATGTCTTGCATGGTGACTGCAATGGTCAACACTAGCCCCTGTCCAGAATAGCGCACGTCTATTTCGTGTTGGGTTTGCAGGTGATCTTTGTCCAAGCCGCTGGTCTCGTTGCTATCTGAGGACAGCAGTCCTTCGGAGGCGGTGGTTTCAAGCGCGTTGAATTCAGCCAGTAATTTTTTGTGGTCGGCGTTGCCCATGTTGACGATGATCGATTTTGAGGCCTCGTTTCTAAGCCGGGTGGTGGCGTCGCCGTAGGCGCATAAAATGCCCGGGCCGGGCGGTATTATTACCGGCCATGACTGGGTCAGCGCACCGAGGGCATTGGCGTGCAAGGGCCCGGCTCCACCAAATGCCATTAGCGAGAAATCCCGAGGATCATAGCCTTTCTCAACAGACACTAGGCGCACCGCGCCAAACATCTTCTCGTTGACGATTTTTACAATTCCCTCGGCCGCCTCGTGCAGGCCAAGGCCCAGCGCATCTGCGACCTTTTGAACCGCTTGTTCGGCAAGGTCTTTGCGAATGTCCATATCTCCGCCGAGCTTCTGCTGCTGGGGTAGATAGCCGAGCACCACGTTGGCATCGGTTACCGTGGGTTCTTCGCCGCCCTTGTTGTAGGCTGCCGGTCCCGGTTGGGCACCTGCCGATTCTGGGCCGACGCGCAGTGCGCGGGTCAGCTCCGGAACGTGGGCGATGGAGCCGCCTCCAGCGCCGATGGAACGCACATCGAGCGCGCTGGCGCGCACCGTCACATCGCCTACTGTGGTATCCCGTCGAACCAGCGCCTGACCGTTCTCAATCAGCGCAACGTCGGTCGAGGTGCCGCCCATATCGAAGGTAATGATATTGTTGATGCCGGCCTGTTCGCCTACCCAAATGGCACCTGAAACACCACCTGCAGGCCCACTCATCAGCATATACACTGGAAAGTCCATGGCCGATGTGGCGGTGGCCAGTCCGCCATCTGATCGGAGGATCGACAGGCTGGCGCCGTTCATTCGCTTGTCAAATTCTGTCTGTAGGTTGGAGATGTATTTACTGACTTCCGGCCTGACGTAGGAATTCGCCACCGTGGTCACCGTGCGCTCGTACTCTTGTAGCTCCGGAATCACCTCGCTAGAAATCGATGTCGGAATGTCGGGCATGACTTCGGCGACGATGTCGCGCACGCGCTTCTCGTGTTGGTCGTTGGTAAAACTGTTAATCAAGCAAATGGTAATCGCTTCGATGCCTTTGCCGTCAAACGAGGTCAAGGCTTCTCTAAGTTGCAATTCGTTGAGTTCTCTGACCACCGAACCGTCTGCGCCCATGCGTTCATCTACTTCAATGCTGCAGTCCAAGGGGGCGAGGGGAGGGGTCTTTTGGTAGTACAGCCATCCCCCCAAACCACCTGGCACGTAGGAGCGAGCTATTTGCAATACCTGCCCGTAACCCTTGGTGGCTATGAGGCCCACTTTTGCCCCGCGGCCGGTGAGG
>CAJIZO010000214.1 GCA_905181995.1 Flavobacteriaceae bacterium TMED48 | reverse complement strand
TGCTCTTCCGATCTCGGGTGACACCACCCAATAGAATCATGGCAAAAATAACGCCGGCACAGAATAGCAACCAATAGGCAATCTGGAGATTGTAACGTTGTTGGAGCGCATCTGGAGTCGATTGAAGCATGTGATTTTCTATCTCTGTAAATGGCGTTGCTAGCTGAGTTCAGTGCGTGGCGCAGACCATTGGAAAAATCCGGCCTAGATGCGCGACTTGTGGGACTTGGCCAACCACTTTTTACTACGGAAGCGCGCCATAATTAGACTTGATTTAATCAGGTAGTCCAACAGCGTTGTGTAAAAAAGCCAAATAACATCGAGTTGCATCTGCAGTAAAATGAGCGGCGCAATAACCCGGCTAATGCCAATGCTAAAGAGCGTCACCATCATCGGATAGCGGGTATCGCCTGCGCCGCGCAAAGCTCCGGCGATACTGAATTCAATCGCCATCAAGGGCATGCACAGACAGAGTATGTGGATCACCTAAATAACGTAGTGTACCACCTGTGGATCAATGATCATGAAATGGGCGAGTGGACTCGCGCTGCAACGCATAATGATGGCCCCGATGAGCATGATATAAAACGCTGTGCGCATGGTACGCCAACCGGCCTGATACGCACCGTCGGCATCGCCGGCTCCGAGATGTTGGCTGACCAGCGTAGCACCCGATATGGCAAAGCTAAAGGCCACCACAATGATCAGGCTGAGTAGCGAAATTCCAATCCCGTAAGCGGCGAAAGGCGCGTTGCCGTAGGTAGTTAAGAACCCCAGAAAGATGAGCACGCCAGACTAAAAGGCGATTTGCTCAAACGCCGCTGGAAAGCCAATAGATAATAACCGGCGCGTGTTTGCGCGAATGTTGGGTAGTGGATTTGTCGCCGGTAGACTGAGTTTGCCGAGTAACCATAGGCAGGTGACCGCAATCACGGTGATAGCGCCCCCGATACCGCAGCCTAAAGCGAGACCCTTGACGCCAAGGGCTGGGTAATCGCGCCAACCGAGGCTAAAAAATAAGCACAGCGAGAGGCTGATAGCGAAACTAACGACCCCGATACACAGGGGTGTTAGGCTGTCGCCGATGGCTCTTAGCGCCATGTTAAAAATTAACGTTAGAACTATCGCCGGAGCGAACAGTGCGGTCCATATAAAAAATTCAACGGCCTGAGCGCGGGCCTGACCGGATAGTCCAAATAGATCGACTAAGGTTTCCGGAAAGGCCAGTGCGAGCGAACTGATGAGGCATCCTAAGGTAAAAAATAGCAGC
>CAJIZO010000213.1 GCA_905181995.1 Flavobacteriaceae bacterium TMED48 | reverse complement strand
GTTGGTTTCTTCGGCTGGGACGCATCGCGGGCTCCGGACGTTAGGGTCGACGCAGTAGGTTGGAGAGTTTCGGATCCGGTGTCGAGGATTTGCGAAACACCAGCGACACATGGCCGATTGACTGAGCCAGTTCGCACTTGAGGCTACGGCAGATTTCGTCGCTGATGGCGCGTCGGGATTCGCGGTCGCCAGCAGCGAATTTGATTTTTATCAGTTCGTGGTCGCTCAGGGCGCGGTCTATTTCAGCGACCACCGTATCGCTGAGTCCCTTGGACGCGATGGTGACCACCGGCTTAAGTTTGTGGCCTAGTCGTCGATAGTGTTTTTTGTCGCCGTTGGAAATGCTCATAATGATATACTTTGGGTTTGGGTGGCTATTCTAGCGAAAATCGACGCATGGCGAAATCTAAAGATCGGAGTTGGATCAAACGACACATCAGCGACCCCTATGTTCAGCAGTCGCAGCGCGATGGTTATCGATCGAGAGCGAGCTACAAACTGCTGGAGATTTTTGCCAAAGACGCCCTGATCAAGCCCGGCATGACAGTGGTGGATCTGGGCGCGGCGCCCGGCGGATGGTCGCAGGTGGCGGCCGAGCAAGTGGCGCCAAACGGCTCGGTGGTGGCGCTGGATATACTGCCGATGGACGGCATTGCAGGGGTTGACGTGTTGATCGGTGATTTTACCGAAGCCGCGGTCTACGATCGGTTGCTTGAATTGATCGGCAATCGCACCACAGACCTTGTGATTTCCGATATGGCCCCCAATGTTACAGGGGTAAGGGATGTCGACCAACCGCGCAGTATGCATTTGGTCGAACTGGCAACCGAGTTTGCCGTCAGCGTTTTGTCACCCGGCGGCAGTTTTGTGACAAAAATCTTTCAGGGGCAGGGATACGATGAATTTGTACGCGATCTTAGAAGGGTGTTTAATAGGGTCATTGTAAGAAAACCTGACGCATCGCGAGCAAAATCTCGCGAAGTTTACGTGGTGGCCAAGGGGTTCGTTGGCCAATAGGGGAATGGAAATGAATGATTTAGCGAAAAATTTAATTGTCTGGTTGGTATTGGCGGCCGTGCTGCTGTCGGTGTTTAATAGTTTTTCACCACCCCCGGCGGACAATAATCTGGGCTACTCCGATTTTGTCGTCGATGTGCAGAATGAGCGCGTTGCATCGGTGGTGATCGAAGGCTTGATCATCGATGGCGAGCGCCGTGACGGCACCAAATTTCGCACCGTACTCCCAACCATTGGCGATCAGGGGCTGATGAAAGATTTGCTCAACCACAACGTCAAGGTGCTGGCGCGCGAGCCAGAAACTCCCAGCCTGATATCACAGTTGCTGGTGGCAGCCTTCCCAATTCTGCTGATTTTGGGTATTTTCATGTTTTTTATGCGCCAGATGCAGGGCGGCGGTGGTGGTAAAGGCGGGCCGATGAGTTTTGGCAAGAGCAAGGCCAAGCTGCTGACCGGCGATCAAATTAACACCACCTTTGCCGACGTCGCCGGGGTTGACGAGGCCAAAGAAGACGTCAGCGAATTGGTCGAGTTTCTCAGCGACCCCACCAAGTTTCAGCGTCTGGGCGGACGAATCCCCAAGGGCGTGTTAATGGTAGGCCCACCCGGAACCGGTAAAACGCTGTTGGCCAAGGCCATTGCGGGTGAAGCCAAGGTGCCGTTTTTCTCCATTTCGGGTTCTGATTTCGTCGAGATGTTTGTCGGCGTGGGCGCGTCGCGGGTGCGCGATATGTTTGAGCAGGCCAAGCGCCAGGCGCCGTGCATTATCTTTATCGACGAGATCGATGCTGTTGGCCGTCACCGCGGCGGTGGCTATGGTGGCGGTAATGACGAGCGCGAGCAGACCCTCAACCAATTGCTGGTTGAAATGGATGGTTTTGAGGGCACCGAGGGGGTGATCGTGATTGCCGCGACCAACCGGCCCGACGTACTCGACAAGGCGCTGCTGCGACCGGGTCGGTTTGATCGCCAGGTCTACGTGGGCCTGCCCGACATTCGCGGGCGCGAGCAAATACTCAAGGTGCATGCGCGCAAGGTACCGCTCGACGAAATCGTTGAGTTAAACGTGCTGGCGCGTGGAACCCCAGGATTTTCAGGTGCCGATCTTGCCAACTTGGTCAATGAGGCGGCGCTGTTTGCCGCCCGTGGCAACCGCCGCATGGTGTCGATGGAAGAATTTGAAAAAGCTCGCGACAAAATTATGATGGGCGCCGAGCGCCGCTCGATGGTGATGTCGGACAAAGAAAAAACCAATACCGCCTACCACGAGGCCGGCCACGCGATCATTGGCCGCCTGATGCCCGAGCACGATCCGGTGCACAAAGTGACGATTATCCCGCGCGGACGCGCCCTCGGCGTGACCCAGTACCTGCCGGAAGAAGATCGCTACAGCATGAGTCGCCGGCAGATCTTTGGCCAGTTGTGCAGTCTGTTTGGCGGCCGTATTGCCGAGGAGTTGATCGGTGGTCTCGACGGCGTTACCACCGGTGCGCAGAACGACATTGAGCGCGCCACGCAGATGGCCCGCAACATGGTGACCAAGTGGGGTCTGACCGAAAAGATGGGTCCGGTGCTCTATGGTGAGGATGAATCTCAGGCACCCGGCGGAGGCAACACCCATTACTCGGAAGACACCTCCCGTGAAATTGACCAAGAAGTGCGCCAGATACTCGATCACGCCTACGTCAAGGCCAAGGCGCTGCTTGAAGACCACCGCGATGTATTAGAAAAAATGAAAGACGCCCTGATGGAGTTCGAGACCATCGACGCGGATCAGGTCGACGATCTTATGAAGCGCATTCAGGTGCGACCACCACGCCGTTGGAACGATGACGACCTAAGCGGTGAGTCGGGTGGCCCGTCGGGTGGAGATTCAGTTGGCGAGTCGGACGATAGCGACGAAGAAACCAACACTGCCGGACCGATTGGCGGTGCCGTCGAAGGCGTTTAAAGCATGCTAGACGGCGCAGTCCGCGCGCGCTAACGTTGGTAGGCGCAATGCAGGAATGGCTGCGCGGGATAGGCACGCGCGGCGTTGAGCGCACTCTGGTAATGGGTATCGTCAACCTGACGCCAGATTCTTTCTCGGACGGTGGCGAACTGTTTAGCGGTTCGTCGGTCGACCTTGATCGGGTGCTCAACAGCGTTGGCGATATGCTCGAGGCCGGCGTCGACCTGGTTGATGTTGGCGGTGAGTCGACGCGACCGGGCGCAAGTTCGGTGGGGGTTGCCGAGGAGCTAGACCGGGTGATCGCTGCGATTACTGCCATCAAGCGGCGTTTTGATGTGCCCGTATCGATCGACACCAGTCGCCCAGAAGTGATTGACGCAGCGGCCGCGGCCGGTGCCGAATTGATCAACGACGTCCGTGCTCTGCAGCGCCCCGGTGCGCTTGCGGCGGCAGTCGATAGCGGTCTTCCGGTGTGCTTGATGCACATGCAAAATCAACCGTCGACGATGCAGAGTCAACCGCAGTACGTCGATGTGGTCGGCGAAGTAAAGGGATTTTTAATGCAGCGCAGGGAGCAGTGCATTGCGGCTGGCATCGACGCCAGAGACATTCTTATCGATCCAGGTTTTGGTTTCGGTAAAACCACCGCACACAATCTCACGTTGTTTAAAGCACTCGATCAGTTGGTCGCCATTGGCGTGCCGCTGCTGGTTGGGATGTCGAGAAAACGCATGATTGGTGAACTATTGAACGCCTCCACAGACCAAAGGCTTATTGGCAGTGTTACTATGGCGCTCTTGGCAGCCCAAAAAGGCGCGGCCATCGTGCGCGTGCACGATGTTACAGAGACGGTGCAGGCGCTAAAGATGCTGCATCACTGCGAATGATGAGCGTAGCTCTAGGGCGAAGGCAACAATGACGAGAAAATATTTTGGTACCGATGGCATTCGTGGGCGGGTCGGTGACTACCCGATTACCGCCGATTTTGTACTTAAGCTTGGCTGGGCCGCGGGTCGGGTACTCACCCGCGATAGCGGCAGCCACAAGCGGGTGCTGATTGGCAAGGACACCCGCGTTTCTGGCTACATGTTTGAGTCGGCGCTGGAAGCTGGCTTGATCTCGGCGGGGGTCGATGTCGATATGCTGGGGCCGATGCCGACCCCAGCGGTGGCCTACCTGACCCGCGCCTTTCGCGCCTCGGCCGGCATTGTTATCAGCGCCTCTCACAACCCCTATCACGACAACGGCATCAAGTTTTTTGCAGCCGACGGCTATAAACTCCCCGACAGCGTGGAATTGCAAATCGAGCAATTGCTCGACCAACCGCTGCACACCAATCGGTCTGAAGATCTCGGTAGGGCGCGGCGTATTTCTGACGCTGTCGGTCGTTACGTGGAGTTTTGCAAGGGCACACTGCCCGCCGGATTTGGTCTCAGTGGCTACAAGATTGTGTTGGACTGCGCCCACGGTGCAACCTACAGTGCGGCCCCCAAGGTGTTTAAAGAACTGGGTGCCAAGGTGACCACTATCGGCGCGGCCCCCGACGGGTTTAATATCAATGAAGGCTGTGGTTCGACGCACATGCAGCCGCTACAGCAAGCGGTGCTTCAACAGGGTGCCGACTTTGGCATTGCCCTGGACGGTGACGGCGATCGCGTGCTGATGGTCGACCACCGCGGCGAAATCGTCGATGGCGACGAGCTGATCTACATTATCGCCGCCTACCGCGCGCGCCGGCAGTCTGGGTGCACCGGCGTCGCCGGCACCTTGATGACCAACCTTGGCATGGAGCTGGCGCTGGGCGAATTGGGTATTCCGTTTGAACGCACCGCGGTCGGTGATCGCTACGTGATCGAAGCGCTAAAAAAGAACCACTGGCACCTTGGTGGCGAGAATTCGGGGCACGTATTGTGCAGCGATATCAACACCACTGGCGATGGTATTGTCGGCGCCTTGCAGGTCATCCGCGCGCTGGCCGATGCCGATGTGACGCTGCATGATGCCAAGCATGGCATGTCTAAATTTCCGCAGCAGATGATCAATGTACCGCGGGTTAAATCCATCGATCTGGCCACCGACCAGCAGGTTAAGCGCGCGGTGCTAGACGCCGAGCAGCAGCTCGACGGGCGCGGCAGGGTGCTGTTGCGGCCCTCGGGAACCGAGCCGTTGATCCGCGTGATGGTCGAGGGCGAGGACGATCAATTGGTCGATCGGTTGGTGCACCAAATCGCCAACACCGTGCGACAACGCGTTGCCTAGTTGTATGGTCGACATGGCTTGTATATTGGCATTGACTCCGGTAGGATCTGCGACCCTAAATAAATCGCTAAAAAATTGCGGTTTTTGCAGCGTCTGCGGTATCGACGGTCGACATTGGGGCCGATTATGCTAGTGGCTGGCAACTGGAAAATGAATGGATCGCTGGCAACGGCGGCAGATCTAGCCGAGCGCTTGGCGCAACAGCAGATCGATTATGGCAAAGTACAGGTTGCGGTGTTTCCGCCCGCGGTGCACTTGCCAGTGGTGGTACACCGGTTGCAGCAGGCACGGATTGATGTGGGGGCACAAAACCTCAGCGAGCACGCTGACGGCGCCTTCACCGGAGAACTGAGCTGCGCGATGTTGGTAGACGTAGGCTGCAGCATGGTATTGGTAGGGCACTCCGAGAGGCGCGCGCAGTTTGACGAAGACAACCGCCGAGTGGCGGAAAAATACGCCGCCGCCGAGGCGCTGGGCTTAACCCCGATACTCTGCGTTGGCGAGACGCTGGCAGAGCGCGAGGCCGGCGCTACCGCCAAGGTGGTCGCTGCACAGATTAGCGCCGTGGCGGATAGAGTAGGCATGGACAGGCTGTGCGCTGGCGTGATCGCTTACGAACCGATATGGGCGATTGGTACCGGCGTTACCGCCTCTCCACAGCAGGCTCAAGAGGTCCACGCTGGGATTCGCCAACAACTGGGCGCGGCTGGCGAGGTAACGCGGATTCTCTATGGGGGGAGTGTCAACCCCGAGAATGCCGAGGGGCTGTTTGCGCAGCCGGATATAAATGGCGGTTTGATAGGTGGAGCCTCATTGCAGGCTGCGGATTTTTTACGGATTATACAACTGGCAGAAGAAGCATAATGGCAACCTATATCTTAGTCTTTCATTTTATTGTCGCGGTCTCACTGATCGTGCTGATCCTCCTGCAGCAGGGCAAAGGCGCAGAAGCGGGCGCGTCGTTTGGCTCCGGTGCGTCGCAGACGGTGTTTGGCAGTGGCGGCAGTTGGAACTTTTTTAGCAAGTCGACAGCACTGCTGGCCACGGTGTTTTTTGCCACCAGCATCAGCTTGGCGCTGATCGCAAAAAATAGCTCGGTCATCGACGAGGGATTATTTCCCGAGTTAGAGGGCGAGGTACTCGCGCCAACCCCAGAGGACGACCTGGATATCCCCGCGTTTGAGAACAGCGCCGACAGCCCGCTAGACGAGCTGTCAGAACTGCCGGACGAATAATATATGTACAAAGCCCAAGTGGTGGAATTGGTAGACACGCTATCTTGAGGGGGTAGTGGCGAAAGCCGTGCCGGTTCAAGTCCGGCCTTGGGCACCATTTATTATTTATGCCAAAACAGCGATCGGCCGACCCAGAGTTGGCCGTCAAAACTCGGTGGGTCAAACCTGCAACAAAAAC
>CAJIZO010000212.1 GCA_905181995.1 Flavobacteriaceae bacterium TMED48 | reverse complement strand
GTAGTAGTTATCCCTCGACTAACTGCCGGGGACTGGCATGGATTGAGGCCGCGGCGTGGTCAGTGGTCGTAATGGGGTTGTATAGGCAGATTGCGGCGCGAGCCAGTGCTCTTTTCTCTGTCCTCTTAAATAAAAAGACAGGGCACTGAGTTAATTATTCTCAATGCGTAAAAAGAAAGTTTGCGCTCGGCGGGGCGCGTAGCTATTACGACTGATGACTTCAGCGCCAAACTCCGCCACGCAGAGGTCGGCTAACTCCCAAAATGGCGGTCTGCCGGGGTCGGCAATTAAAATAGACGGTCGTTTGGGTTCATCTGTACGAGCAATCAAATTAAATAATGGTTCGACTATTGCGTCCCAAAAGCAAATATCAGCGCCGACCAACCAGTTGTAACTAGCCACTTCGTCATGACCTAGCGTCGCCAGGTCGCGAGCGACAAAGTTGACACGACAATTATTTATGTCGCAGTGCAAATTTACCAGCGGCCCGACTCGGGGGTCGATGTCGAGCGCCGTAACGTCGGCATCAAAATGCTTGGCCAGATGCACCGCGACCGCGCCCCAACCGCAGCCTATGTCGAGTACTCTAGAGCGGGTGGGCAGTGGGTTGTCGATAAAATAATCCATAATGGCCAAGCTTGAACGCCAAATTTTGTTGCCGTGCGCGGAGGCTTTTGGCAGCGACCGGCGAATGCGTCTGACCCGCGGGTCGGCGGCCCGTAAAAGCCTAATGCCATGGTGATTGATACCGTGCGTTGGGTTCATTGTAAAACTCTCTAAAGGGCCATGATTGGCGTCGTTGCGCCGGTCAACAGTGCCGACAATGACTCGCGTGATCAAAGGAACTGGCGACACGCGCTCTTGGCTGGTACATTAAACACCATCACCATGCAGTTTAGGAGAGTAACTTATAATCGATACTGCTCTACGGGAGCCTAGATTGGAAACGACATTATCCGCTTGGAAGTTCTGGCAATGGGTATACTCCAGCACCGACCGCCAGTTTTGGTTACTGCAGGCGATTGGCTGGATCGCACTGATGTTGATAAGTTTTTTGAGTTTAACCCTTTGGTACAATCAGCAGCAGCTTAACTATATCCTCCACACGGCGCTGCAATCACTGCTTGGTGGGTGCGTGTCTTGGCCGCTTCGGCCGCTGTTCCGAGCGGTTTGGGAAAGGTCAGCAGTGTATCGACTGACCATGCTGGTGCTCGGAATCTTGGTGGCCTCGATAAGTTGGACGGTGTTGCGCCTCGCGACTTTTATGGCGATGACGGTGGAGACTGGATTGTGGTCCGATTTTGGCGGCTGGCTTTGGGGCTCGATATTGATTTTCATCGGCTGGGCGGCGCTTTATCACGGCATTAAGTACTACCAACTCTTGCAGTCAGAGCATGAGAGTTTACTTCGGTTAGAGGCGCAAAATAAGGAGTTCCAATTGCAGCGCTCGCGCGCAGAATTGGTCGCTCGCGAAGCCCAGTTAAAAATGTTGCGCTATCAACTGAATCCACATTTTTTGTTTAATACACTGAATGCTATCTCGGCGTTGGTACGGACAAAAAAGGCACTCCGCGCGAACGCGATGATCGTGCAATTGAGTGATTTCTTGCGCTATTCCCTAGACAATGACCCGATACAAAGCGTCACTCTAGAAGAGGAAATGATCGCGGTACGATTGTATTTAGACATTGAGAAAACCCGCTTTGGCGAGCGTTTGCAGTTGCAGTTTGACATTGACCAAGACGCTCTAAATGTCCAGATCCCGAGCTTGATTTTACAACCATTGGTCGAAAATGCGATTAAATATGCTATAGCACCGGAGGAATTTGGCGGTAAAATCACTGTTGTTGCTAGGCTTGTTGGCGATTGCTGTGTGATAAAGATGCTCGACACCGGGCGCGGTGGTGTTGAGTTGGCGAATCGAAATATGTTCGAACTGGATGCCGATGCACGAACCGGTGTGGGTTTGCGAAACACCATCGATCGATTGGAGAATTTTTATGGCGATCGATATTCATTTCAATTAACCCCGGCCGATTGCGGTGGATTGTGCGTCGAGATGCGTATTCCCATTGTTCCGGTGCGCCTGGAGGGCGCTGACTGCGATGGATCGGCAAACTGGGCGGTGGGCAGATGAAAAAGCTTAAGACAATCGTCGTCGATGACGAACCGCTAGCGGTTGAGTTTCTGCGCGATATTCTCACCGATCACGCCGATGTCGATTTGATCGGTTGCTGTAGTAACGGTCGTGAGGCGGTGACTATGGCAAATGATCTCAGGCCCGAATTGATCATTTTGGATATTCAGATGCCCGGCGTTAACGGTTTCGAGGTGGTCAAGGCGCTGCAGTCGGATGTTATGCCAATGGTCATTTTTGTCACGGCCTACGACCTCTACGCAATCGATGCGTTTGATTTGCACGCAGTGGACTATGTGCTTAAACCGATCGATCCGGAGCGCATCCATCGTGCGGTAGAGCGAGCCATAGATCGCTTGCAGAATAGTTTAACGTCGCTAGACAACGATTTTAAAACACCTCTGATTGGCGCAATCAGTGATATTTCTGAGAAATTAAATCGCGACTCTGATGAAGTTTCCGCCAACTTAGCGAATAAATTGGTGATAAAAGATGCTGGAGTTGTCACCGTTATCGCTCTTGAAGATATCGATTGGGTGGACGCTGCGGGCGACTATATGTGCGTACACAGCGCCGGCGAGACGCACATTATGCGCAGTACTATGAAAGATTTAATGGCGAAATTAGACCCTCGATTATTCGCTCGTGTTCATCGCTCTACGGTTGTTAATATAGGCCGTGTGGTGACCATTAAATCGCTGCAAAAGGGCGGCAGTATGCTATTTTTGAAAAACGGCGAGGCGATTAAGGTCAGCCGTAATTACCGGCAGCCGGTACTCGCGTTGTTCAAAGATTAATCGATGCGGCCGGTCGCATCTGACCTGGCAGGGTGGCCGACACCCGTAGCCAATTAAGCGCGTCGCGTTCTTGCGATGCCGGGTAGTGATGGTTGGGCGTACGTCGCTCGCCCCATTGGTCGCAGCTAAACTTCACACTGTCGCATACTCTCTTCCAACCCAATCTTGGGCGTGTCAATCTTTACTCACTGCTGAGTGGATTCTTTCAAACTATGGGGTACGCCACTTATCCATTAGCGTATAATTTTCGCGGTGGTCTGAGCGGATACTTTTGACTCATGAGTGGCTTGCTAATGGTTTGGTTTGAATTTTATCACTCGGTACAAAATCGCGGGTGTTTTAACCTGATCGAAGCGGTGGCAGTAACTATTGATATGGCTGGAGTAACAAATGAAAAAAATGTGGTGGTCTGTGCGCGGCTCTAAAACGCACCGAGTCTTGGGCCTGATAATGGTGTTGCTGAGCGGCGTCTCTGGCGCCGAGATCACGGCGACGGATGGTGCGCTTGAGCAGCGCATTGATGCTCTTTTAACAAACATGACACTAGAGCAAAAAGTCGGCCAGATGATACAGGGTAATATACCGCACGTGACCCCCGGTGATGTTGCCAAATACCACTTAGGGTCGGTACTCAATGGAGGCGGTACCTGGCCAGCCGGTAAAAACTCGACCGCCAACGATTGGTTGGAAATGGCCGACGCCTACCATCGCGCATCTTTGGACACCAGCGATGGCGGAGCCGGCATTCCGATTATTTGGGGGACCGACGCAGTCCACGGCCACAACAATGTCATCGGCGCTACGCTGTTCCCACACAACATAGCGCTTGGGGCTAGCAATAATGTTGATTTAATAAAAAAAATTGGTGAGGCGACCGCCCGTGAGGTCGCAGTCACCGGGCTCGATTGGATATTTGCGCCCACGGTAGCTGTCGCTAAAGACAACCGATGGGGCCGTACCTACGAGAGCTACAGCGATGATTCGGACATTGTGCGCCGCTACGCTGAAGCCATGGTTTTGGGGCTGCAAGGGGCGGGTGATGTGTCGAGTGATACGCGGTTGCATATGATCGCGACGGCGAAGCACTTTATTGGTGACGGCGGCACCTTTCGTGGCGTCGATCAAGGTGACACCCGTCTCGACTTGGAAACACTAATGGAATTGCACGGTGCCGGATACCTATCCGCTATCGATGCGGGCGTGCAGACCATTATGGCGTCGTTTAATAGTTGGAATGGCGACAAGGTGCACGGTAATAGACGATTATTAACCGATTTGCTCAAGGGCGAGTTGGGCTTTGATGGTTTTGTGATCGGCGACTGGAATGGACATGGGCAGGTTGAGGGTTGCTCGGACGACGCTTGTGCTGCGGCTATTAATGCGGGCGTCGATATGATCATGGTGCCGGAAAAGTGGCGTTCATTCCTGAGTAATACCCTGCGTCAGGTTCGCGCGGGTGTGATTTCTGAAACACGTATCAACGACGCGGTAAGGCGTATTTTACGGGTTAAGTTGCGCTCGGGTCTATTTGACAAAGAGCGACCCTCGGCGCGACCGATAGCGGGTGTGACCTCGGTCATCGGCGCGGATGAACATCGCTTATTAGCTCGCAGCGCGGTGCGCGAGTCGTTAGTGCTATTGAAAAACAACGATGGTCTGTTGCCAATACGAGGCGGTAGGGTGCTGATTGGCGGGGATGGTGCGGATAATATTGGTAAGCAATCGGGTGGCTGGACCTTGACCTGGCAGGGAACTGACAATGAGGAGGGCGATTTTCCTGGTGCGACTTCGCTATATACGGGATTAAAGCGGGCTATCGAAGGTGTTGGTGGGTCGGTCGAATTGACCCAGAATGATCGATGGCGACGCCGGCCGGATGTGGCGGTGGTGATATTTGGTGAAGAGCCCTACGCCGAGAGCGTCGGCGATATGAATG
>CAJIZO010000211.1 GCA_905181995.1 Flavobacteriaceae bacterium TMED48 | reverse complement strand
CAAGGGATGGCTGCATGTCATGCATGGTATGAGCGAACACGCCCAGCGCTATGCACCGCTGGCGCAGTACCTGAATGCCAATGGCTATTTAGTTACCGCCGACGATCATCGCGGCCATGGCCAAACGGGCGTCAGCTCCGGCGACCTAAACCACCTTGGCGATACCGATAGCTGGACGCAAATGCTCGATGACCAGTGGCAGTTGATTCGTTCTCTCGGCCGCCAATACGGCATGCAGCCGGTTATTTTGGGCCACAGTATGGGCGCTGCGATGGCACTTGCGTTGGGCCAAAAATTTAGCGCAGAATTTCGACAAAACCTCCAGGGGTTGGTACTTTCAGCCGCTAGCTATGCACCCAGCTTGAGCTATAAAATAGCCGCTGTAATCGCTCGACTAGAACGCGCGCGGGTCGGCGCGCGCAAACCCAGCGAGGTGCTGCGCTACTTGTCGTTTGGAAGTTTTAATCGTTTTTTTAAACCGACCAGAACCGAGTCGGATTGGCTGTCAAGAGACTCACAGCAAGTCGATAGCTATATCGCCGACCCACTGTGCGGCGGCACGCTTTCAACCCAGTCCTGGGTTGATTTTCTCGACGCCCTTGCAAGCCTTTTCAGCGCCGCCTCGCTGCGCGCTCTGGATGCCAGTAAACCGTTGTTACTGATGTCTGGAGATCGGGATCCAGTTGGCAATCAAGGCAAGAGCACGCGTGCTCTTCATCGCCAACTACAAAAAGCCGGATTACGAGACCTAGAGATAGAGCTCTACCCCGGCGCTCGACACGAAATTTTCAATGAACTCAACCGCGATGAAGTGCAGGCAACGCTATTAAAGTGGCTCGACCGGCGGATTTTAGTGCCCGCCAGCTGACTGCTAATCCAGTAGGCGCACTGTTAAGGGCGCTACGAAGCCGTTGACGGTGGTACAGAACAATTGGTGGGCCGCGTCCAAATCCAGCTCATCGCTGAAGTAGGCAGACGAGCGCAACCCGATCATCAGCGCGTAGGTAATTTCAGCTAACTGGCCGATTTGGTCATCGCTTTGATCGCCATCCATACCCGCAGTGGCAGCTATGATGCCAGCCAACTGGGTTTTGAATCGCTGATCAAATTTCGCTTTAGTCTCAAGCAACGTAGGATCGTTGACCGCCGCGCCAAAACACTCCAGCATAAAACCAATTTCTTGTTTGGTGCTCGCTTCGCTCTTAAACCAAAAATCCGCGAGCATGGGCAATTGGCAATCGGCTGGGTTCGACGTGATACTGACTATATTGTCGAGAAATATCACCGAGACATTGGCAAAGTACTGCTCTAGTATCGCCTCTTTACCTTTAAAGTAATACAGCAAATGGCTCGCCGACATTCCCGCTTGCTGAGCGATATCAGCTAAAGTAGTTTTTACATATCCCTTGCGCAAGATACAGTCGTGGAGCGATCGAAAGATGAGTCTACGCCGCTGGTCGCCCCGCGAGGGCGCCACCTTCAATGATTCCATCAAGAGCATCCATACCTCTAAAAGTGAGCCGCGATAGTAACACCATCCCCGCGAGTCTAAAAGTCAAATACCAAATCGACGACTCAATCTGTGCGCTATTACCGGGCAAAGTAAGAAAGCAGAGAGGATTGAATTTTATTCAAATTTCAAATAAGATTAACGATTAGCGAGCAGTCCCAAAGGAGCGCCGAAAAGTTATGAAAATCGACGGATTTTGTTTTGTCATTACAGGAGCTGGCAACGGTATTGGTGAGGGAACAGCCTTATTGGCAGCGGAGTATGGTGCAAAGATTGTCGTTTCAGATACCGACGACACCAACGGCAAGCGCGTGGCGCAAATGATCTGCGAACGCGGCGGCGAAGCGGTCTACCAACACTGCGACGTTTGCGATGAAAACCAAGTCGCCGACTTGATGGCATTCGCCGCTGCGACCTATGGCGGTATCGACGTCTTGCACAATAACGCTGGAATTCACGAGAGTATTATTAGCGATCAACTCAGCCTCGAACAGATGCCAACCTCGGTCTTCAACAAAGTTATGGCGGTCAACCTAACCGGCGCTTGGCTGTGTGCAAAATATGCGTTGCCCTATCTACGCGCCAGCGCGAATGCGTCGATCATTAATTCTGCCTCGGTCAGTTCGATCTCGGGTTATCAGAATTGTGTTGCCTATGGGGCCAGCAAAGGCGGAGTCATGCAGCTTACCAAAATGCTCGCCGTGGACTTGGCCGCTGATAATATTCGGGTTAATTGCTACTGCCCAGGGTCGGTGCGCACGCAAATGGTAGACAACTATTTGAACGCAGCGGAAGATCCCGAGCTGATGCTCAATTCTATGACTAAAACACACCTCATACCACGCATGGGCACCCCCAAAGATGTTGCCGAGTTGGTATGCTTTTTGGCTAGCCCGCAATCGCAATTTGTCAATGGCGTTGCATGGCTTATCGACGGCGGTTCACTGGCATGGCGCGGCACCGCTGATCAACTCGGCATGGAGACCTAACATGACAGCACTCAAACAACCTACCGTCGCAGAGAAATTGGAAATTAGCGAACTGCTATCCAAGTCAGCCTATGCGCTCGATCATCGAGAAATAGATCTTTTGGAAAGTTGCTTTGCAGTCGAAGCGACATTTACACTGCGCATCGCCGATGGCGACCTTATCGGTCCCTTTGAACCGCGCACCGGCATTATGCAGTTGATGACAGATTCCATGGAGCGCCAAACCGACCAGCGCCGACACGTGATTTCTAACGTGTTCTATCAAGGTCAAGAGTCAGGCGGCTTTGCAGTGAAATCAAATTTAACGTTACTGGCCACCGAAAACGATCAGCTACAGCTTGTCTCTGCAGGCATCTACACCGACGTTGTCGCCTGTGTCGACGGGCAGTGGCAGTTTGTTCGCCGGCACCTCCATCTCGACAAGGCGTATTGAGCTTGAACATAGGGACTATTCCACTAAAATCAGCTCTGCGGGCGCCGACTAGCGAGGCGTTGGTGGATATTCCTAACCAGCGTAGGATCGATTTTGCCTCGCTCGAAAATCGTGTCTGTCGGCTGGCCAATGGTCTTGTCGACAGCTGCCATGCGGTCAAAGGCGACCGCGTCGCGGTGCTATCGAAAAATTGTATCGAGTACATGGAAATTTTCTTTGCATGCGCCAGAGTCGGGCTTATCATTCAACCGCTTAACTGGCGCCTTGGCGACGATGAACTTAACCGCATCATCGAAGATGGCAATCCCACAGTGATCATCCATGCTGGCGAATATACCGATTTAAAACAACAGCTTGAAAACACCATTAGGGTAGATCACTGGTTGTCTTTTGGTCATGAAAGCGACGGTTCTTACGAAACTTTGCTGTCTCAATCGAGCGCAACGGAACCCAGCATTTCGGCACAGATAGGCGACGATGACCCGGTTATGATTCTCTATACCGGCGGCACCACGGGTAAATCAAAGGGCGCACTGCACAGCCATAAGTCGATCTACATGGGCATGCTCAATCAAACCGTCGCAGAGCGAGTTGTGCCGAGCGACGTGTACATGCTAACCGGACAAATGTTCCACATCCCCATCGCATTAGCAATTAACTATATGGCGCATGGCTGCCCCGTCGTGTTGATTAACTTTGACGCTAAGCTGGCGCTCGAAGTCATAGAAAAAGAGCGTGTGACCGCCTTCTTGGGGATCACCACCATGCTCAATTGGATGATGGCTGTAGAAAATTTTGAACAGTACGATATCAGTAGCCTACGCAATATTCAGTACGGTGGAGGCCCGATGCCAGCGACCGTGGTAGCCGCGGCGCTCAAAGCCTTTCCGTGTAATTTGATTCAAGGTTATGGTCAGACAGAGGGCATGACCATGAGCTTCCTGTCCCAAGAGGACCACATCAAGGCAGTCGCCGGCGAGCATCCAGAGCGTCTCGCGTCGTGCGGCCGCGAGGGTTTTGTCACCAGTATTCGACTGGTCGACGAGCACGGAGAACTGGTGCCGCGAGATGGCGTGACCCACGGCGAGATCATTATTAAGTCTGAGGCTAATATGCTCGGCTATTGGCAACGCCCCGACAAAACCGCCGAAACTCTCCGCGACGGCTGGATGTGGAGTGGCGATATTGCCGTTTGGGATGAGGCTGGCTACATTTACATCGTTGATCGCGCCAAGGATATGATCATCTCCGGCGGAGAAAATATTTTTAGCGTGCAAGTGGAGGCTGCGATTCATCAGCATCCAGCGGTTTTAGAATCAGCAGTGATTGGTATCCCCAGTGAAGAATGGGGCGAAGCCGTGCATGCGGTAGTGGTTTTAAAGCCCGGCGCTAGCGCCTCTGCAGAGGACATCATCGCTGCCGCCAAACAAAACTTGGCATCCTATCAAAAGCCGCGTTCGGTTGAATTTGTCGATAGTCTGCCGAAGGCACCGACTGGCAAGATATTAAAGCGCAACCTGCGCGACCCATACTGGAAATAGAGTAATAGATAACTATGAGTAGCCTACTAAGTGATGAATTGATGAGCGCCGTTGGGCGAACCAGCGAACCGCATCGAGAAATAGTGACGCGAAGGGATATTCGCAAATACGCGATAGCCACAGACAGTCAACAAGCCAAGTATTTATCCGGTGACGAAGCGCCTCCGATGTTTCACGTCTCGCTATTTTGGGATGTGGTACCCCTCGCTGAGCTGACCCCTGATGGCGTATCGATAGACAGTCTACTACCGACGTTTCCACTAAAAAAAGCGATGGCGGGCGGGCTTAAAATTGACTATTTCAGAACCATAAGACCGGGCGACTGGTTAACCGCAACACGCACCCTGAGCGCAATTTATGAGAAGGCAGGTCGCTCTGGCGCACTGATATTTTATGAGGTAGTAATGGACATAGTGGACGACGAAAATCGTCTGGTTATCCGCGAAAAAACTACCCGTATATTAAGGTAACAAACACATGCCAACAGCACATACAGCGTTACAATTGGACCAGTTAAAGGTTGGCGAAAGCCTCCCCCAACGGACATTTACGCCAGACAACAAACAACTATTTCTCTACAACGCAGTGTTGTGGAATGCCCATCGTATACATTTTGACCACCCGTACGCCATAGACGTGGAGGAGTATCCGGGTTTGGTCATTGCTGGGCCATTGCTTGGCGACTGGATGCATCAGTGTATTGAGCAGTGGTTAGGGTCCAGCGGACGGCTAACATCCATCGAATACTCCAACCGAAGCGCATCCTATATCGGCGAATCGCTCACATCGGGGGGCGTTATTACGCAGATCGACAAGGCAAACCGACAGGTTACGCTGGAGGTTTTTATTACCAACGAACAGGGCGACATCATCGCGCCAGGCATCGCCACGGCAGAATTAACATGATCAGCGTATCACTGCGGAGTAACCTGTAGATGACCACGCTACGAGGAAAAGTTGCCATCGTCGGCGCCGCTGACACCGAGGTAGGAATCGTACCCAACATAGGTGCTACCGACCTGTGCGTGCGCGCTGCGCTCTCGGCGATGCGCGATGCGGGCATCAACAAAGACCAAATAGACGGTCTGATTACCTGCGATTCGATGGCTGAACCGATTATGTACCATGCCGAGGCCATCGCCGAATATCTGCAAATATTCCCCCGCTATTGCATGTCAGTGGGCACTGGCGGCGGCACCACTTTTTCCATTATGCACCACGCCGCGTCGGCGATAGCGACCGGTATGGCCGATACTATTTTGATCGCCATGGCGGATAGTCTGCGCAGTGGTTTGACCCGCGAACAAGCCATGCTGATGCAGTCATCGACCGGGCATCCCCAGTTCGAGCAACCCTATGGACCCACGGTACCCGCTTACTATGCCTTGATCGGTCAGGCACACGCTGCCAAATATGGCACCACAGCCGAACACCTTGCCAGCGTCGCGGTCGCCTGCCGCAAACACGCTGCACTCAATCCAACAGCACAAATGCGCGAGCCAATCACTGTCGAGGACGTGATTACGTCGCGTATGATCGCCAACCCGCTTCACTTACTCGACTGTTCCTTGGTCTCTGACGGCGGTTCAGCAGTGATCCTGACATCGGCCGAACGCGCCAAGGATTTTGCCCAACGCCCGGTGTATATGTTGGGTGTTGGCGAAGGTCACGGCCACGAACACATTAGCCAAGCGCAGAGCCTAACCACATCTGCTGCGGTAGAGTCGGGCCAGAGAGCCTATCAAATGGCAGGGCTGACAGCGGCCGATATGGATTTTGCACAACTTTACGATTGCTTCACACCAACAGTTATTGTCGAGCTGGAAGATCTTGGCTTCTGCGCCAAGGGCGAGGGCGGCCCATTTGCCGCGTCTGGCGCGATCGAACTGGGTGGCAGCTTGCCGATCAACACCCATGGTGGGATGCTATCCCACTGCCATCCCGGAAACCCTGGATCTATGTTCGCACTGACCGAGAGCGTGTTTCAGTTGCGCGGCAGCGTCGCGCCCGAGCGGCAAGTAAAAGGGGCCGAGGTTGCCATGGTGCATGCTCAAGGGGGCATTATGTCCAGCCACACCAGCCTAATTCTCGGCAATGAGGTCAACTGAGTATGGAAAAAATACTACCGCCGATTAACGCAATTAGCCAACCCTATTGGGATGGCTGCCAACAGGGTGTGTTGCGCGTCCAGCGCTGCATAACATGCGGTCATCTGCAACTCTATCCGAGAATATTCTGCACCCAGTGTGCGGGTGAAGATCTGGATTGGATCGACGTCAGTGGCAAGGGCACAATTGCCAGCTACACCGTGGTCACACGCGGAATATCCAAGGCCTACAGCGCGCCTTATGTGGTATCCCTGATCGATCTCGACGAGGGCCCACGCATGATGAGTTCGATTGTCGACAGCGACGGCACTGGATTGGAGGTTGGAATGTCTGTCGAGGTGGCTTTTGAACCTTGGTCAGAAACGATTATGATGCCGGTATTCAAATTACTGTAGCGAGCACAGGAGGGTTTTCTGTTGGAAACAAAAAAAAGCCACCGCCAAACGCACATCAACCCTCAAGCGCCAGCCAGTTCACTCGAGGCGAAGCAGCCAGACTTGAACCTAGGTACCGAGTGTTATGCTACAGACGGGTATTTTGACCCGCAATCGATCACTTTAGAGTTTCAAAAGCTCTGGTCGCAAAGTTGGCTATTAGCCGGTGTCACCTCAGACCTAGCCGAACTCGGCGATTACTTTCTTTTCGATATACAACACGAATCCATTATCGTCACCCGCTCTAAAGCGGGCATTCAGGCGTTTTACAATGTCTGTAGTCACCGTGGTGCCATGTTGGTTACCGAACCCAGAGGCAATCAAAAGGTCTTCGTCTGCCCTTTTCACCGCTGGACGTTTCGCAATTCTGGCGATTTAGTGCGGATTACCGATGAAGATACCTTTGATCCCCGCGTCGTCGGCCACCGCCCAGGTTTGACTAAGGTGGCCTGCGAAACCCATGCTGGATTGATCTTTATCAGCATGGCCGACGACCCACCCCCGCTCAAACAGGCGATTGGCCTACCAGAGGGCTACTTAGAGCCGTACCAAATCGATAAGATGAAAGTCGTACGCCACGTTAGGAGCGAATGGGGCTCGAATTGGAAAGTCGGTGTCGAGGCCTTTTATGAAAGCTACCACCTCCACGCCGTGCACCCAGAAACCACTGGTATGATGGGCGATTTAAACGTCCAGTACGACCTCTATCCATCCGGTGCCAGCCGCATGATTGTCCCCTTGGGCCAACCCAGCCCGAGACTCTATGACCAAACTACGGTCAATGAAGGGTTGCAATTTTTGCTCGGCGAAGCGGGTATTGACCCAACAACCTTTAAAGGCGATGCCGGCGACGTTCGCGGCGCCATACAAAGCGCAAAACGCGAGCGCGCAGAGCGCGAAGGGCTCGATTACTCCGACTTTGTCGATGGCCAACTATCGGATAGCTGGGCGACTGGAATTTTTCCCAACGTACAGATTGGATGCCACCCAGAGGCGCTTTTTCTGATGCGTTTTATGCCGCACATCAGCGATCCACAGCGCTTTTACTACGACACCATGACCTTGATCATGCCCACCGGTGACGCCGATGCCACCGCGCCACAGTGGATGGGCTTGCCCGAGGGTACCGACATCAGTGGCCGGCAACGACCCGCCACCGAAAATTACAGTCTCGAAGAAGATGCTAATCTCGGCTTAGTCCTAAGCCAAGACGCAGCTTTTTTACCGCGAGTGCAACAGGGTATGCGCTCCAAGGGGTTCACTGGGCAACTATGGGGAGAGCAGGAACAGCGCCTGCGCCACTTTCACGTCGAATTGCAGCGCCGCCTCGAACTCGCTTAAGCTCGCCGAGTCGATGGCCGCGCTTGGCCATCGACAAACCACCACAACGATCGGTAACGCAATCACCGATACCGCTGCGGCCTCGACCAGTCAAGGATGCGCTGTAGGTTCGCGCCCAGTATTTTCGAAACACGAATTTTCGAAACAAGAATTTTCGAAACAAGAATGGCCACACCAAGAGGTGTCTCGACATGGGCCGCATACTGAGCATAGATCGCGCATTGGATATAGCAAGAGCGTGGCTGAAAACGGTCGTCAGTACACCTATTTTTTACCTTTAAAAATAGCCATGCAAATAAAGCATTGGCCAGCGGTGCCTTGTCTTGCCTGGCGATGACTGTGTCAGATCTCAACGGCATGCGTAAAAGCCGCCACCAGAGGCTCTATCGTTGCGCTTCGGCCAGCGCTCGCAAGGCCTCGTCAATTCCCGCAACGCGCCCCGTCACGCGCATGATGGTTAACCCGACAGTAAACATCGACAGTCTCATCTGCAGATGATCGCAGGCCAAGCTAGGTACATCATCTGATGACTGATCAGCACAGCGTGCAAGCAAGAATAAACTAAGAATCGCTTGGGGGACCGCCCATAGCGGTATCGATAATCCATTGGTTGAGCCGTTCAAACTCGGTTTCAAAGGGTTGTGTAATAACAAAATGAAACGGCGAATAAAGCGCGGCGGCGATCACAAATATCTGAAACTGAATCATATCATCATCGCCATCCCAGGCTTGTTCATAACCGACATAACCACTCACCGAGAGCAGTAACAAGGCGATAGAAGTGAGATAAATATAATAGTGTTTATGAAAAAAATGGCCCAACTGATGCGGTATAATCAGAACGATCACTAGGATTGGATAGAGCATTATCAATAAAAGTCTAAGCAGTAATTGCATCGCGTTTAAGCACCCGCAGGTTGATCCCCATAAAATTACACCAGATATCTACAAATATGCAATAACAATTAGCCTACCAAGGGTCGCAAGATCGTCGAGCAATACCTGCAGCATTTGCTCCAAGCACTGGCTACCGGGATCTGGTTGATTTTTTCTTCCCGCCCCGACGCTCCAATCTTGCCTCTTCTCGCGCCGCCTTCTCAGCTTGCAAAATTACCAGTTCAGCCAGTTCTTTCTCGATCATCGCCGGTGTTTCAAAACTCACAGCGCCCAACATTCCGGCGCGCAATTCGTTGACAAAGACGGTCGAAACGCGCTCTAAGTCGACCCGTCCGCCGCTCCGCAAACAACCCCTTTGAGCGCCCAGCGCCTCGAGAAACTCAATTTCGGTCGCCGGCAAGGCGTCAAAATGCAGCCGTCGACTGAGCATTTTCGGGTAGTATTTAAGCAGGTAATCGGCAGCAAAAAAGGCAATTTCTTCGTAGCTGGTCGCGGTATTTTTAATCGCGCCGGTGGTCGCCAGTCGGTAGCTGCTAGGTTCGTTCTCTACTTTTGGCCAGAGGATGCCGGGCGTGTCGAGCAGCATAATGCCATTGCGTAAATTGATCCGCTGTTGGCCCTTGGTCACCGCCGGCTCATCCCCAGTGCGCGTCATATGCTTACCGGCAAGATGGTTAATCAGGGTCGATTTTCCCACGTTGGGTATACCCGCAACCATCACTAGACTATTGGCGCCCTCCTTTCTGGGTGCCAATTTTTGGCACAACTGAACGATTTGTTCACTGCGGTCCTCGGTTTTAAGATCCACAGCCAAGGTTTTTGTCTGCTGCTGCTGTTCAAACTCGTCTTGCCACAGACGCGTGGTAGCCGCATCGGCGAGATCGGTTTTGGTGAAGATTTTAATTTTCGGTTTATCCGCACTCAGCGCATCAATGACCGGGTTCGAACTGCTATAGGGTATTCGAGCATCCAATATTTCGATCACTAAGTTGACCCGCGGCAGCACTTCGACCATTTCTTTGCTGGCCTTGTGCATGTGCCCTGGATACCAGTGTATTGCCATACCGAACTCGCCTAAGTGAATGCCCAGCACGGGCAGGTTGCTCTATAACCGGCAGTCAATCGCGCTCAATAGGCACTCCGGTCGTGGTTATTTTAAACTATAGTCACCCTCTTGCGCCTCAATTATCCCAATTTCGATTGGCTCCTGTCGTCGCGTCGCCGAAGAAGGCCTCGGCAGTGCCTTCGACGCCCGCTCAATCTCCGCCGCCGGCACCGCATTAACCACCGAATCGCCATCGCCAACCAACCGTATCAACCAGTGCTGTAATCGCCCGATTTAGCGCTCGGCAGTCATTCAAGACAGGGCCAAGCCGCAACGCCTGTTCGACCCATCCATTTTAGTACGTCAACCAGATAAGGGCTTTGTCAGCAGCCTAAAACAACCTATTAATGGCACGATTCATTTGCCAAGGAAAATTAACCTATGGTAGCCTTTTACCCACGAATAGGGCCCGGTGCGCAGCTAAAATAAGCACCGGGCACATGATCTCTTGGGAGCATCGCTACATGACAACCAAAATCGCTTTAATCACTGGCGCCGCGATCGGCATTGGTCGCGCCACGGCATTCAAGTTTGCCGACAACCATTATCACGTCGTAGTGACCGACATTTTATCATCTGAAGGCGAAGCAGTCGCAGAGACCATCCGCCAGCGCGGGGGCAGCGCTGACTATTACGACCTCGACGTTGCAAATACCGCCAACGTCGACGACGTCTGTGATCGCTTAGACCATCAATTTGGAAGCTTGAGCGCGGTCATCAACAACGCCGGAATTGCCCACAAACAGCCGCTTCAGACGTTGAGCGACGAGCAGTGGGACCTTACCATGGATATAGATTTAAAGGGCATGATGCGCGTCACGCGCGCCGCCAACAAATTACTCGAACGCGACGGCAACGGCGCGGTGGTCTGCCTCTCCTCTATAGCCGGCGCCAACGTCGGTTGGGCAGAGCACATACCATACTCTGCGGCCAAGGGCGGCGTTACCGGACTGGTCAAAGCATTAGCGATAGAATTAGCCGACAAAAACATTCGAGTCAATGGCATAGCCCCCGGGCTAATACGCACCGCGCAGTCTTTGAATACAGAACACTCGGTGGGCCCTGAGGGCCTAGAGGCAATGATACCCGGCGTTCCGCTCGGACGCATCGGAAGCCCAGAGGATATCGCCAATGTGATTGCTTTTCTGGCCTCGGGAGACGCCGCCTATATGACCGGGCAAATTCTAACCGTCGACGGCGGACTTACCGTGTCACTGTAGTTTTGCCATCCATTATACGAAAAGGATGGTGCGCAAAGGCAAGAATAAATGCTGGCATACCGGGTGGTGCCTCGCATCGCTCGATCGATAAGACTTGTTACGTCCGCCTTGCTCTGGGCACGCTTAATACCATGCGTCAAAACCACGCGTCAAAACCAAACCGCAGCGGCGTTTAGATCTGCGCGTCAGCGACTAGGTTTAGGACTCTGCTGGCGTTGCACTTTGGCTCAGGCTAGAGGCTATTTCCGCTGCCGACTGCACGCTGGCGTATTTCGCCGCCAAATCAAACAAATTAGCACGATGCGCGCTCTGGTTGCGATCACCCACCGCATCCTCGGCGACAATCACCTGATAGTTATACTGCAGTGCATCCACCGCCGATGCCCGCACGCAGCCACTGGTAGTGAGGCCCGTTACCACCAGCGAGTCGACCCCTCGGCGCCGTAATTGAACGTCTAGATCTGTGGCAAAAAAAGCACTCGGCCAGCACTTTTCAATTAACGTCTCGCCAGCCCGGCGCTCTAGGCGCGAGTCGATCGCCACCCACTTCGAGTTCGCCGTCAATAGATTGAGATCGGGAATCTTGTGTCTAAACACCGAAGCTTGGCCGCCATCTCGGTAGATCACGGTAGTAAAAAAAATCGGTAATTCAGCGGCGCGAAACGCCGCCAACAACGTGCGATTTGCCGCCACTACCTCAGGGCAGTCGACCCCCAATGGACACGCCGCATCGGTAAAGCCATTCATCATATCGACGATTAGTAGCGCAGGTGATGTCCCAAGCCCAAGATTGTTTGCGGTTAAATTATGATCGGTCATGGCTGTGCCACCCTAGAGTCATTAAAATCCATGTGCATATCCAGCACACCAGATCGCAGTATCAACGCAACGTGCTGGCGGTGACTGGCCATTAAGAACCGCTTATAGGGCGTTTTTTTTCAACTGTCCTAGCAACCAAGCCTTGGCGCGGCCGCCCTTATCAGAACCGGTCATTTGACCGGCAAGTTCCGAGGCCTCGAGCAATTTTTTTAAATCAATACCGGTTTCAAAGCCCATCTGCTGCAGCATCATGACCACATCATCGGTGGCCACATTGCCAGTAGCGCCCGGCGCAAATGGACAGCCGCCAAGACCCGCGATGGAGCTGTCAAAGCGCCGGATACCCGATTCTACCGCCGCATACACGTTGGCCAGCCCCATGGCGCGGGTATCGTGAAAATGACAGCCCAGACGATTGGCATCATGATTTTGCACCAACCGAGCGGTCAAACTTCGCACCTGCTGCGGATCGGCGGCTCCGATGGTATCGGCCAAAACCACCTGATGGGCGCCGGCGGCTAAAAACTGATCGACCAACGACTCGCTCACCCGCGGATCGATGGGCCCTTCAAACGGGCACTCAAACACCACCGCGATGGTAGCGACAACCTGTATCTGGTCGCGAACGGCTTCATCGAGGATTTGCAAGGTGACTCGGTTGGCTTCGGCCATGCTCATGCCGGCATTTTTTTGCGCCATAGAATCACTCGCATAGAGCACCATTACCACGCGAGGTAACCCGGCGGTACGGGCTAGTTGGTAACCTTTGAGATTGGGAATCAGCGCAATGTTAGACGCCTTATAACGACTCTGTGTTTGCAGCGCTGCCACCACCAGATCGGTGTTCGCCATCGCTGGCACCGCCTTTGGCGAGACAAAACTGCCGACTTCGATCTGAGCGACTCCAGCATCAGCCAACGCGCAGATCAACGCCACACGCTGCTCCACCGACAAAAGCTTGGTTTGGTTTTGTAGGCCGTCACGAGGCCCGACATCGGTTATGAAAACTTGTTCACTCATAGTGCAAAAGCCGCTCCCGAGGGCATATTTCCTGTCTTTGATCGAGTACCCTGACGCGCTAACTGTGGCCCATGCCCGCCTAGGCGTACCCTATCACAGGTCTCTCAATCGAACTCAAGGCAAGCCCACAGACATCCAAGAAGCGAGCCATACCGCCATATCGAAATACCGCGCGCCACATTAAGTTAGCGGATTTAAGTTAGCGGATTTTCACCGCTCATATAAACGTACACCTCTTGAAACTTATCCCCGCGGATACGCCAAAAATTGGTGTTATACAACAGCGTGGTATTGCCCTGATGATCTATCAATTCAGCGGTGAAACAGGTGCTTATACGGCCGTTTTTAACGTCTACCGTCGAGATAAAATCTCGGTGAATGATGGTTTCATAGCCCGCCATAAAATCGACGAACATCCTGCGGATACTCTCTTTGCCATCGTGCACAACGAATACATTTTGCACCGTCAGCATGGCATTGTCGTGGAAGCAGTCGAGCACTGCATCTAAGTTTTTAGCGTCGACGTTGGCGAAGTATTTGTCCAACGCCAGGTCGATAAGTCCCTGTCGCGTCAGTGTAGATTGGTATTGCATATGTGACCCCCTGAGTCGCTCATGCTGTTTTAAGTCTCGGCGCTGCCCAACGGCAGCCGGACGTTATTTCAGTAGGTTATCGCCGCTCATGTAGACGAATACGCGCGAGAATTTACCGTCCTTCAGATAAAAACGATTACAGTTTTCATAGCGCAGTTGGCCGCCATCGTGGGGCGTGATTTCGACTGAAAACTGCGAACAGATAGCCTCGCTCTCAACGTCGGCGGTATGCACAAAATTACCGTGCCAGATCTGTGAAAAGCCTTCAAAAAGACCAGAAAACATGGTCGCTATGCCTTGATCCCGCCCCTCGTGTACGGTCATCGAGGTGACCTCAGTCAGCACCGCATCGGGATGAAAACAGGCAAGCACTTGATCCATGTCGTAGTTGTCGACACCGTGGAAGTAGCGCTTGGTGACAATATCAATATAGTAGTCGTACGGCAGATTACTCATCAGACCCCCTGGGGACATACCCCTCGTTTAATTAGTTATTTCGCGACAGTACAAGATCGTCGTTAGGTTGTTGCGGCGCCGGAAATGCGCGCTTACTGTGGCACAGGCCAGTCTCAAGAAACATTTCGCAGAGTTTGTAAGAGATCAATCCGGGATTGATCACCGGCACCGGCAAGGCCTGCTGCAAAAACGCATAGGACTGGTGCATGGTGGTTGAACCAAGCACGATAACATCGGCCTTGTCCTCCTCGATCGCCTTGAGCGCCTCGCTCTCCAATTTTTGGAAGATTACCTCTTCCTTTCCGGCGAGTAATTCGGCGAGATCGGGACGTGTGTCGATAGACCGCATAGAGGCACAGCGCGCCTCGAGTTTGTATTCAGATAACACCTTGCGGTATAGATGGAACCATTCATCCCACATGGTAATAATGCTAAATTTATGCCCCAACATGCAGGCAACATGAAAGGCCGCTTGCCCGGGCCCAAGCACTGGAATACTCAATCGCGAGCGCAGCGCATACATGCCGGAATCGCTAACCGTGTCGATACACACCGCGTCGTAGCCCTCTTCTTGCGCTTTGAGGCCGGCCTCGAAAACGCTCATATCCATGAGCTGGGCATCGTAATAACTGTCGCCCAATGCCGCTCCCCAAGACACTGCCACAAAGTCTACCGACATGCCGGCGGCAATCATCTCAGGCGCCAACTGTGAAGCGCGGTTTGCAACGCCCTCTTGGTCCATTGGAATTGGCACTATGATTTTGATTCTTTTAGTCACTGATGTACTCCCAAACGCGTTAATTTTATTTTTATCGCATGCCCAGCGGCAGCTCTGAAAACGCTGTCGACGCCACACTAACGCATGGGTCAATTACCTCTAGGTGCAAGGCAAACTGTCTGCAAATCATGCATCTATATTAGCTTAGATTAGATTTCCAGATTCTACACTATAACTAGTTGGATAGGATATTTGCAACACCCCGCAAGGCTGGCATTTGCTGGCATGAGCGATATACAATTTTTAGGCGAAAGTGCCAATGAACGATACAACGATCCCCATTGTGGTTTAAATTTGCTGTTTACTGCCCTTTAAGCCCGCTTGAATCTGGCCAGTAACCCGCCCAACAAACCCATTAATCACTCGGCAACTTACCCACCTAGTGCAATCCCAGTAGCGCTTAATCGCCGGCGTCAAGCGCCCAACGGAGCTAATAAGGACGCAGATAGCAGATAAAATAGCGCGACCGCAAAAGGCGTTGACGGCGAACTAGATCGTAAAGCATCCCAAAATGTCATGCCCCATCGATTCGATCGACGCACACATAAGCATTGATTGAGCGATGGATAGGTCGACGCTTTTGATGCCTTGGGCCGGTAAAAAAACCGCCGAGCATCATTAACGGTCGGCTACCGGATTCAATGGCCAAACGCTGCCATCACCCAATCGCTGACAAAGACTGCTGCACAATAACCAACCCGCATCGATCGAAGGCTTAATTTTTTAGTCGAGTCTGCGCACATGACCTGGGGATGATCGAACAATTTAGACTACGACCGCAGGATAGTCTTGACTCGCGCTCACTTTAAATGCAAGGTTCTGAAAATAAAAATTACAAAATAACCTTTCATGGGAGCGTGAAATAATGTCGCTGACAACAGATCTAACCAACAAAGTGGCGCTCATAACAGGCGCCTCGTCGGGCATTGGGCGTGGGGTCGCAATGGCGCTGGCAAAATCTGGCTGTCATGTCTATATCAATTACCCCCCGAGCGAAGGTGACAAGGCCGCCCGCGCTGTGCAAACAGCCATCCAAGACGACGGCGGTAAGGCGTCGCTAGCGCCCGGCGATGTCAGCAGTGAAACGGCTGTAGCCCATATTTTCGATCAATTAATGGCGACCGCTGGGCGCCTGGATATTCTTATCAATAACGCCGGCATCGCCCGCTCTGCACCGATTGAAGATATTATCTTGGCAGATTGGCAGGCGGTTATGGCGGTGCACGTCAATGGCACATTTCTGTGCACGCGGGCTGCGCTCCCGATTATGTACCGCCAAGATTCTGGTCGAATTATCAACACCGCTTCGCAACTCGCCTACAAGGGCGCGCCAGGGTTTGCCCACTACACCGCCGCCAAGGGCGCAATATTATCCTTTACCCGCACGCTTGCCCTAGAGATAGGCACGCGTAACGTCACCGCTAACTGCGTCGCGCCGGGCGCAACCCTGACGCCCATTTTAGACGATGTTCCCGCACACATACTCGAGGATATCCGCAATGCGATTCCACGCGGAAAAATTGCCGAAGTCGACGATATAGTCGGCACCTACGTGTTTCTTGCCAGCGACAGCGCGGCACATTTTCGCGGCCAGTGCTTGAGTCCCAACGGCGGCGATGTATTTTTATAAAGCCATCAAAAAAAACCACATTTAGCGAGCGCGAGGTCAATATGCGGGCATGGGAACTGGACAAATTCGGGTTAGACAATCTGACCTTGGTCGAGCGAGAGAAACCCACAATTGGGCCCACAGAGATATTGGTGCAGTTGCAAGCGGCATCGATTAATCCGCGCGATCAACAGATCGTCAGCGGGCATTTCAGCCAAGACGTTAACTTTCCGCTGATACCCCTTTCCGACGGCGCCGGCACCGTCGTCGAGGTTGGTAATCAAGTCAGCCGCGTGGCGATTGGCGATCGAGTCACGCCGTTATTTTTCCCCAATTGGATGGACGGCGATGCGCACAGTGGCGAACGCAGGATTTCCGGTGGTTTGGAGACCCAGGGCGTACTGCGAGATTTTGGTGTGTATTCGGAGGACGCGGTAGTCGCAATTGCCGAGCACCTGAGCTTTGCCGAAGCCGCTTGCCTGCCATGCGCTGGACTGACGGCCTGGACCTCACTGGTGCCCATCGCAAACATTACATCGGCAAACAGCGTACTGATACAAGGCACTGGCGGCGTCGCCATCGCCGCACTGCAATTCGCCAAAGCGCTAGGCGCAACCGTCATCATTTTATCCTCGAGCGATAAAAAATTAGAACGGGCGAAGCGATTGGGCGCGGACCATTGCATCAACTACGTCGACGTTCCAAATTGGGGCGAAAAAGTATTTCAACTCGCCGGACAGGGTGTTGACCTGGTGCTCGAAATAGGCGGCACTGGCACTATGGAAAACTCGCTAGCCGCCATCCGAAACGGCGGTCATATTGCGATTATCGGCTACGTGGCGGGGGCCGACATGGGCGTCAGCGTATTCCCATTAATCATAAAATGCGCCCATTTACATGGTATAGCCACCGGTAACCGAGAGAATTATGCGGCTATGATGAACTTTATTGAGGCGCATGGTATCCAGCCCGAAATCGGCAAACGCTACGCATTCAATGACGCGAACAAAGCGCTGGCAGACCTAGAGCACGGCACGCATTTCGGCAAGCTGGTCATCGACTACCAGCTCTAATACAAACACGGCGACATCAATAGAGGCCTTGATCCCATGGACGCAAAACAGATAAAAACCTCACCCGACCCCCTGCAACCCTTTCACATAGCGCAGGGATATACGGTTGGCGACCTGCTGTTTACCTCTGGGCAGGCGGCCATAGATAAACAGGGCAAGCTGGTTGGTATCGGCGATTTTGATGCTCAGGCTGAGCAGACGTTGAACAATTTAGACGAAATTTTAACGCTCGGTGGTTCGAGTCTAAAGCAAGTGGTCAAGGTAACCATCTACCTTACCGACATGGCCAATTTTGGAAAAATCGTGGCGCTACGCAAGCGCTTTTTCACCCCGCCCTACCCGGCCGATACCATCGTTGAAGTCAAATCACTGGCACTGCCCGAATTAGAAATTGAAATCGAGGCAGTGGCGTTAACCAATGGCAATGTACGAGAGGCACACGCATCATGAAACTATTTTACTCCCCCTTTCACACCTTTATTCACAAAGTACTGGTGACCGCCCACGAGGGCGGACTGTGGCAGGATATTACCTTTGTACCGACCTATCCATTCAAAAACCGTCAAGGCGAGGATCAGGGCGATGCCTACTCGATTGCTGCGCTCAACCCACTCGATAAGGTGCCGACGCTGGCGCTGGATAGCGGTCAAGTGGTGTATGGCAGCCAGGCGGTTGCCGAGTGCCTCGACAGTATGAGTCGGTCGGGAAGACACCTGTATCCAGCGAACGGTCCGAAACGCTGGGACGCCATCACGCGCTTGGCGTTGGCCGACACCATGTTCGAGAACACAGTGATGCTGGCTATGGAGGGTTGGCTGCCGGAAGAACAGCAGAGGATTGATTTTTTCAAATGGATTTGGCCGAAAATTATTCGCGGCTGCGATGCCCTTGAGGTCGCCTGTAAGGACGGCTTTGATGGCTTTGATATCGGTCAAGCCGCCATGCTGCATGCCATCAGCTACATGGATTTCAAGGTCAATTTCTACGATGCCAAAGATCCGCTATACCCAGAGTTCGATTGCTTTGACAAGCGTCCCAACCTCGAAGCGTGGTGGCAGGACGCGATACAACGCCCATCTGTGACCAGCCACTACAACGTCGATTTCGAGGGCGACGACTCGGCGGCCTATTTGCAACAGCAGGTAGCGCTGACGCTGGAAGCGCAGCAATGATCAATCACTACTATTGGCCCACGCCAAACGGGCACAAGAGCGCCATTATGCTCGAAGAAGTCGGGTTGGAGTACCAAGTCTGCCCGGTGAATATTCTCGAGGGCGAGCAGTTCGACCCTGCTTTTATTGCCATCAGTCCCAACAACCGTGTGCCGGCCATTGTCGACCTCGACGGCCCCGACGGAAAACCCTATGGGGTATTCGAATCCGGGGCGATTTTACTCTATTTGGCCGAAAAGTCTGGCAAGCTATGGCCCCAAGATATGGCTCGCCGCCATGACGCGATTCAATGGCTGATGTTTCAAATGGCCAATGTTGGGCCCATGTTCGGCCAAAACGGATACTTTCAGGGCTATTGCCCAGAAGATGTACCGCTTGCCAAAAAGCGCTATCAGGACGTCAGCAACCAACTCTATGGCGTGATGAATCGCCGACTAGCGAGCTCGGAATATCTCGCTGGTGCCGATTATTCAATCGCCGATGTCGCCACTTATCCGTGGATTCTTCCGAAGCAACGAGAGATGCATCGAATCGACATTAGCACCTACCCCAACGTCGCGCGATGGGCGGATGCGATCGCTCAGCGGCCTGCCGTGCAGCGCGGTCTCGCGTCGCTGGCGGATTCGATGAAAGTGGGTAATCCGACCAAGACAACCTATGACAATCTGTTTGGTGGCTCACAGTTTAAACGCTGATCAGGCCCCGATAAACGCATCGTTCGAGCGGGTTGCAAGCGACGCCTAGAAAGAGCGATAGGACTCCGCGCAACAGCCATGGAACGCTCGCATGGCATTCCGACGGCTTATCGTCGCGAGTGCCAACCGAGCAGTTTTGTGCTTACCGAATCATAACTCTGGGTGCTAAACTGCTCGCTAAAATTGAGTTATAAAAGTATCACTGG
>CAJIZO010000210.1 GCA_905181995.1 Flavobacteriaceae bacterium TMED48 | reverse complement strand
CCACAAGTGGTCTGGGCATTGGGATTACTAATTAAAAATCGCGAACCCATCAGACTCTGTTCGTAGTCAACGGTAGAGCCCGCCAGGTACTGATAACTTAGAGAATCCACCAGCACAGTAACGCCGTCGCGACTCACCGGCGTATCGTCCTCAGCCATAACCTCTTCAAATGAGAACCCGTACTGAAAGCCCGAGCAGCCACCACCGGTGACATAAACCCGCAGCTTTAAGTCGCTATTGTCCTCTTCGACCTTCAAACTTTTTAATTTTTCCACGGCGCTGGCGGTTATTTCCAACGCGCTAGGCGTGTAAGTTTCCACTTCTGACATGGACGTATCCCATCTCTGTGCGTATATATTGAGCCGAACTTTACGGCCAATCGATCTAGATTGTCAGCGCAGCGTAGACAGCTACTTGCTATCTGCGCTCTGCGCCTCTTTGGGGAACTTGCTAACGTTGGTACTGTCATGCTCGAGAACGAAACTACCCGCCACTTCGGCGCCCTTTTCAACCTCGATCAGACTGTAGTGAATATTGCCTTCAATCACCGCCTTTGATGCCAACTTCACCAGATTCCCAGCGTAGATGTTGCCTTTCACGTGGCCATTAATAACCACATCGCCAACCCAAATCTCACCCTCGAGCAAACCGCCATGCAGCACTCTAACGCGAGAACTTTGGTCGTCAGAGCGAACATTTCCCACCACCGCACCTTCAATTTCAAGGCTACCGGTGAAATGGAGATCCCCTTCGACTCTCGTCCCTTGGGCGATCAACGTCGTCGCACCATGGGTCGATACATTTTCTTTGTTGCCAAACATAATTATCCCTCGTATTGCCAGGCGAAATCTTGCGCCACGGCTATCTTCTTCTCCCAAGTATAGCGCAAACTAATGTTCACGTTAGCAGGCTCAAAGCCATCCGGCAATTGCATAATACCCTGATGGATAGAAAAGTACTTAAATTCGAGCTTTAACGGCATTGCCTCAACCTGTTCATCAAGTTCAGATAGGCTCAATGACGTCTTGACACCCCGACTGAGACCGGCAACTTGCATCTCTATAAAGATGCTGATCAACTTCATTTTCGAGGTTTTTTGACGCGCAACCCAGCGGTATTTAATCCGTCCATCGTCCAATTTTGCCAGACTGAAGTCGCCGACCGACAAACCACTCGGGCTATCGGTATCCTGCAGTAGATCGCGGTAGAGCTTTAGGTCTTCGTCTCGGGCATAGATCTGACGTTGTAAAATCACCATCTGTTGACGGGTATTTTCCAGCGCCACGGCGTCGACTTCAGAGCTTAGTAAGATGCTACTCAACTGCTCTTTACGTAGCTTTAAGTCCTCTTCTACCGCAACCAAGCGCTCGTCTAACAGCTTTTTTTCAGCCAGTATCGCGGACGATTCATAGCCACCCCACTGGCGACCGATGAACAGAGCTAGAGTCACCATCAGCAACGCAACAATGACCCACACTAATTGCCGGCCGGGCCGATGAGCGACGACGATTGATTTGCGTTCGACGTTCACGGCGTCAGTGCCGCCGCGCCCAAACCACTAATTTCGGGCCAACAAAACATCAGATTCATACACTGAATAGCCTGCCCAGACGCCCCCTTGGTCAAGTTATCTTCGACCACCAAAACCACCACTTTACGCCCTCCGGCGGGGCGATGAACGGCAATTTGACAATAATTAGAGCCGCGCACGCTTCGGGTTTGCGGATGATCACCCAGCGGCAGCACTTCGACAAATGGCTCGTTTATGTAGCAGCGTTCGAACAGAGCCTGAACATCGACCTCAGTGTCGGTCAAATTGGCATACAACGTGGCATGGATGCCACGATTGATCGGCAGCAGGTGGGGCACAAAGGTCAGGGCCACATCATCGCCAGCAATGTCCGATAAAGCCTGTTGAATTTCCGGCAGATGGCGGTGGCCACTGGCCGCATAGGCGCGATAACTGTCACTCACCTCGGCGTGCAGGTTGGCGATACTGGCCTGCCGTCCGGCACCGGTGACGCCCGACGCCACATTCGCGACTATATCAGTCAGGTCGAGACAACCGGCTTGCAATAATGGCATCAACCCGAGTTGTACGCTGGTCGGATAGCAACCGGGACAGGCGATCAAATCGGCGTCGGCTATGGCCGTGCGATTGTATTCGGGCAACCCATAGACCGCACGCCGGACATAGTCTGGCGCGCTGTGGGATCGACCATACCACTGCTCCCACAGGGCGATATCGCGAATCCGAAAATCTGCTGAAAGATCAATCACCCGAATACCTGCCTCGAGCACCTGCGGCACCAGCGCCTGTGCGACACCATGAGGGGTGGCAAAAAATACCACATCGCAGCCGCTCAAGATCTCTAAACTGGGGGCGCAAAAAACCAAGTCCACCACCCCCCGCAATCCGGGATACAATGCGTCGACGCGCGCACCGGATTCGCTGCGAGAGGTCACGACCGCAACCTCAGCATACGGGTGCTGGGCCAACAGTCGCAATAGTTCGGCGCCGGTATAGCCCGTTGCGCCTACAATCCCCACTTTGACCATCAATATCCCCTTTTTATTATCCAGATCGAACCGCGGCGTTTATAATAGCGCAATCCATCCTGCGCTGCGGTGTTAATCTGGCTTTTGTGCGCTCGACGACGGTCGCCTTAGCGCGATCAATTTTCCCGAGGTATTAGATGTACGAATGGGCCAAAGCCTTTCACCTAATCTCCATGACAGCGTGGTTTGCCGCGCTGTTTTACCTGCCGCGGCTGTTTGTTTATCACGCCATGGCAGAAGACAGCATCAGCATCGAGCGGTTCAAAATTATGCAGCGCAAACTCTATCGCGGTATTGCCAATCCATCGATGATCGCAACGCTCGGATTTGGCATCTGGTTGCTGTCACTGGCGCCCGACTACTACCTAAAGCAGGACTGGTTTATCGCCAAGATCGCCGTGGTATTGGCGGTCGTCGGATATCACTACAGCTGCAGCGTGCACTTAAACCGCTTCGCCACCGACAGCAATCAAAAATCCCACCGCTATTTCCGGATTTTTAACGAAGTGCCTGTGCTGTTTTTAACCGGCATCGTCATCTTGGTCGTGGTCAAGCCATTTTAACCGCAGTCGCGATCAATAGAGCACGGTGGCAATATTGCCCGATCCGCCGTTCAAATGAGCGCCTTAAATTTATCCAGCGCAATATTGGCTCCGCAAATCACTAGCACCACCGACTGGCCGATAAACTGCTCTCGATAGCGCACCAAACTGGCCACCACTACACCAGCCGCACCCTCGATAATCTTGTGATGTTGCTGGGCAATACTGGCAATACCCTCGGCAATCTCATCTTCGTTTACCAGCAAACAGCGATCGACCACCGACTGGCAGATCTCAAAAGTCACCGAATCCTCCTCGATACCTCCAGCAGAACCGTCGGACAGGGTTTCTTTCTCGACCTCCATACCGACGATTTTACCGGCCGCCAAACTGAGGCACATATCGGCTGAATTTTCCGGTTCACAGCCGACTATTTGGGTGTTGGTTGAGACCCGCTTTAAGTAACTCCCAACGCCGGAGATCAGTCCACCGCCGCCCATAGTAATCAACACTGAATCGATTTTGTCGAGCTGCGCCTCGAGCTCGATACCAATCGTACCCTGCCCACCAATCACCTGAAGATCATTGTAGGGCGAAAGCCACGTCTTGTTTTCTCGCGCCGCGGTGGCCTTGGCGAAGACTTCAGTCGACAGTGGGTCATCGTCGTGCAGCACGACCTTAACCGGATAGTCTTTCAATGCCTCAATTTTTGCTTTGGATGCGGTGGCTGGAAGGTAAACCGTACCCTGACCCGCGGTGATCTCCAATGCTCGGGCATAGCCCAACGCATGATTGCCACTCGACGAGGTGATGGTGTCGGTAATGCCGCGCTGTTGCAGATAGACCAACTTGTTGAGACTGCCGCGCGCTTTAAATGAACCGGTATGCTGTTCGCTCTCCAACTTTAGATAGACCTTGCCGCCAATGAGCTTGCTCAGCGCCTTGGACTCAATCAGTGGCGTGGTAAGGGTGTGGGCGCGTATTCTCGACTCTGCATCGATGACTTCCTTGTAAACATCCATATTTAACATCCTAGGTGCAAAAAACATTGTTGTGAGTAACAGTCGCCTCGCGGTGATTGCCATCAGTCATTGGCCGATTGTTTGTCGCTCGACGATACAGTATAGCCCGACGCCTAGACACCTAGAGGGTTTTAGGCCTCTGGCTACCGGTATTTTCGCGTCACCCAACGGAGATAACAACGGCAGACGGCAACACCCTCAATAACCGCTTTCACGATCTACCCTATACAGCAAAGGTCGACCGGTCTGGCTACGCCAAACATTGGTAGCAATTACTCGCGAAGCGCTTTCGGGACGCGTTGCCGCAGCAATATGTGGGGTTACAGTGACCTTGGCATGCGCCCAAAAAGGGTGTTCCGGCGGCAGTGGTTCGCGCGCGAACACATCCAACGTAGCATGCTCTATATGGCCTTTATCTAGAGCCTCGAGCAGCGCGCGCTCATCGATCAGATCGCCGCGGCCAGGATTGATCAACACCGCTCCGCGCGGCAGACTCGCGAGGCACTCGGCGTCGATGCAGTGGCGAGTCTGCGGCGTGAGCGGTAATAGCGTAATGACAATCTGGGCACCCTTAAGGGCGTTGTTTAACCACCGTTCACCGCAATACATCTCGACGCCGGTTATCCGTTTGCGCGTTCTACTCCAGCCATTAACGGGAAAGCCAAGATCTGCCAACGCTTCGGCGCAGGCGCGGCCCAAGGCCCCCATGCCGAGAATGGTGATCGGTCGATCTGCTGCCAACGGAGCTATTTCACTGCGCCAAATGCCATCTTGCCCAAACAGATGACGGTCCATACCGAGGTGATGACGGAGGCTGTGGCCGACCACCCATTCAACCATACCACGCGTCAAGTTGTGATCGACCATGCGCGTTAACGGTGCACTCAACGTGCTATTGTCGACAATATTTTCGACCCCCGCCCAAAGCCCCATGACCGCTTGACAGCGGCTGTAAGGGGTAAAATCTTCGAGTGGCCCACTGGGATCATAGACAATGTAATCGACCTCCTCTGACGGGCAGGACGCGAGCAATGAAAACTCCAACCCGCGGTCGGTTAACGCCTCAGCCAAGGGCCCCTGGTACTCATCCCAAGTCTGCTGGCGGCCAGCAAACAGTATATTGATCATCGGTCACCTGCCATCGGCTTATCAAATATCGGGTAAATTTAAACTATATCGCCATCGTTGACCGATCTTAATTGTACCCATAGACCGATTGCAGTCGCTTCGCAATGCACTGATTAAAAAGCACTATGTTAGCATGGCCCGCGGCTCAATCGGTGGCTGGCGGCTTGAAAAATAAGCCGAGGCGCTATCACCCAATACGCAGGTGACGCGAGCATAGATGGTGGATTGTCAATTTACCCAAAAATACGCTCGTCAAGGCGTAAAATACCGCGATCCACGAGTGGACCAATCGCGTACGTCTTGAGCGAGTATCTAAAGCAGTCGCTGCGACGGCACTGCCGCTAGCGTCAAATGTTGCAACTCGCTACACTCTCGACACCGCCATCGGGCGGTTAAATCTTAGCAAAGGATAGTGACATGCCGACTTCAAACAATCGCTCTGTAGAACTTTTCGCAGCCGCGCAACGGCACATACCGGGCGGAGTAAACTCGCCAGTGCGTGCTTTTAAGGCCGTTGGAGGAACGCCGGTCTTTTTCCAGCGCGCCAAGGGCGCCTATATGTATGATGCCGACGACAACCGCTATATCGACTATGTGCTGTCGTGGGGGCCGATGCTCTTGGGTCACGGTCACGAGACAGTGCTACAGAGTATTCGCGACCAGCTAGATCGCGCCATGACCTTCGGCACACCGACCGAACTCGAGGTCAGCCTAGCCGACAAAATCTGCGCCATCGTGCCGGGAATGGAAATGATCCGCATGGTCAATTCCGGTACCGAGGCAACTATGAGCGCGATTCGTTTGGCTCGCGGGGTGACCGGGCGCGACACGATCATTAAATTTGAGGGCTGCTATCACGGGCATTCCGATTCGCTGCTGGTAAAAGCCGGATCCGGCGCGCTGACGCTCGGCGTTCCAAGCTCACCTGGAGTGCCCGCCTGTCTAGCCGAACACACCCTGACACTGACCTACAACGACATTCAAGAGGTGCAGCAAGTGATGGCCGAGATCGGCGATCAAGTGGCGGCGATTATTGTCGAACCGGTGGTTGGCAATATGAACTGCGTACCACCAATACCGGGATTTTTGCAGGCTTTGCGCGATACCTGCACCGCCAGTGGGGCGCTGTTGATTATCGACGAAGTGATGACCGGCTTTCGTATCAGTCAACGAGGGGCCATTGGCTACTATGGGATCGATGCCGATCTCATCTGCCTCGGCAAGGTTATCGGCGGCGGCATGCCGGTTGGCGCCTTTGGCGGCAAACGCGCCATTATGGAACATATTGCGCCCCTCGGCCCGGTGTATCAAGCCGGCACCCTGTCGGGCAACCCAGTGGCCATGGCATCCGGACTGGCGACCCTCGAACTGATTTCACAACCGGGGTTCTTAGAACCGGTAAGCGCGCGTACCAGCCGACTCGTCGAGGGCTTGGAGGCGCGTGCCCAAGCTGCTGGAATCCCTCTCACCAGCAACCACGTGGGCAGTATGTGGGGGATCTTTTTTTCTGACGAAGAAAAAATCATCAACTACCAGCAAGTCATGCAATGCGATACCGAGCGCTTTGCCAAGTTCTTCCACGGCATGTTGGCAGAGGGCGTCTATCTAGCGCCGGCCTCTTATGAGGCAGGCTTTATGTCGGCGGCCCACACCGACCAAGACATTACCGACACCTTGGATGCCGCCGAACGGGTTTTTGCTAGCCTATAGTCTCGACACCAACACCGGCACTGCCACCTGAATTACCGCCGTTTGCGCTTTGCGGTAGGTAGTGGTGCTATTTTTGCGTATTATGGCGGTTCGTTCTCGCCGTCAATACTGTCTTGGAGTCAGCATGAACTTTATCAGCAATCGCGGCCCCTACCCCGCGACCCGGATGCGGCGCACCCGGTCAAGCGACTTTTCGCGGCGGCTAGTCAGCGAAAATCGTCTATCGATAGACGATTTAATCCAACCATTGTTCGTGGTCGAAGGCGTAAAACAGTCGCAACCAGTGCCGTCGATGCCCGGCGTTCGGCGCCTGTCGATCGATCTCCTGGTCGAAGAAATCCAACAGCTTGAGGCACTGGAGATTCCGGCGGTTGCCCTATTCCCAGTGGTCGACCAGACGCTCAAATCACCACTTGCAGAACTGGCCTATAACGATGATGGCTTGATTCAGCGCGCCATAGCGGCGGCTAAACGCGCGGCACCCAAGGTCGGAGTGATCGCCGATGTCGCTCTCGACCCCTACACCAGTCATGGGCAGGATGGTATTGTCGACGCCGATAGCGGCGAGGTATTGAATGACCAAACCAATGAGATTTTAATCCGCCAGGCGCTATCGCTCGCCGAGGCCGGAGCCGATGTGGTGGCGCCATCGGACATGATGGACGGCCGCATCGGCGCCATTCGAAGCGCACTCGAACAGCGGGGCTATATCAACACCCAAATCATGGCTTACGCGGCCAAGTATGCCTCCGCCTACTACGGCCCCTTTAGAGATGCCGTGGGTTCGGCAAGCAACCTCCAAGGAAGCGGCAAAAAAGGCTATCAAATGGATCCAGCCAACAGTGACGAGGCGCTGCACGAATGCGCCCTCGACTTGGCTGAGGGTGCCGATATGATCATGGTCAAGCCCGGCATGCCCTACTTGGATATAGTACGCCGCGTCAAAGACCAACTCAAAGCACCGACCTTCGCCTATCAAGTCAGTGGTGAGTACGCCATGCACTGCGCCGCCTTCGACAATGGCTGGCTCGACCGCAACACGGTCATGCTGGAATCTCTACTGGCTTTTAAGCGGGCTGGAGCGGACGGCATATTGACCTATTTTGCCAAGCAGGCAGCGCAATTATTAACCCACCAAGAATCCGCCTAAGCGAGGAGTTCGTCCGACCCATGCGCCTCGATAAATACATCAGCAATGCGACCGATCTGTCTCGCAGCCAAGCTAAACGTGCAATCAAGCACTCGCTAGTGACGATTGACGAGCGCATCATTAGGGATCCCGCGCTAAAAGTCGCGGCAAACCAAACCGTAGCGATCGAGGGCGCGACCATCCAACACGCCGAAAACCGCTATTTTATGCTCAACAAACCCGCTGGCGTCGTCTCTGTCAGCAAGGACCGATTGCACACCACGGCCCTGCAACTGGTCTACGAACACCGCGCCGAAGCGCTACAGATTGCGGGGCGACTGGATATTGACAGCACTGGATTGCTGTTGATTACCGATGATGGTGGGTGGAACCATCGCCTGACATCGCCGCGCTCGAACTGCGCCAAACTCTATCGAGTGGGACTCATGAACGCGATCGGCGCAGATTATCCCGCCGTGCTCGCCGACGGCGTGCAACTGGAGGGCGAAAAGCACCGCTGCTTGCCCGCCACTATGCAGCAGATCGACAGCCACCACTTAAGCCTGCAAATTGCCGAGGGCAAGTATCATCAGGTCAAGAGAATGTTTGCCGCGCTCGGCAATCATGTGGTCAGCCTGCACCGCACCCAAATCGGCGCTATCCTGCTCGATCCCGATCTCGAACCCGGCGATTATCGCCCCCTAACCTGCGCCGAAGTGGCATCGATCCAGTGAGCGGTGACTATACCACCGACCGAAGCGTAGACTTACTTCTTCAAAAGCTCTCCGACTGCGGTGGTTCGGTGCTGATCGTTGCCGACGAAAACTGGACGCTGACCGACTGGACTGCGGTTGGGCAAGCGCAGCACTGCTCGATCGACGTTATCAGCAATCGCATCGATGTCGCCAACAATGCAACTGCGGTGGGCGTGCCCTGCCATTTTAGCGATTTTGATTTTAGCCGGCTGCCGGCGACGCATTACCAAACAGTGCTATATCGAGTATCCAAAGAGCGCGCCACCAGTCACCACGTTATCAACCACGCCGCCAATCGCCTTCTAATACCTGGCGGTACTCTGGCGATCAGTGGTGCCAAGAACGATGGTCTGAAAAGTTACCTCAAGCAGGCCTGCCAACTTTTTGGCGATCACACCCACGCCGAAAAACACGGTTCTGCGTACCGCGCCTCGATCCGCCTCCGCGCGCTGGCCGGCAGTCCACTGAGCGACAAAAACTACGCCGCAACAAGGCCGCTAAACAGCCTCGATCAGGGTCGCTATCACAGCAAGCCGGGAGTGTTTGGTTGGGATAAAATAGACCGCGGCAGCGCTTTTTTAATCGATCATTTAGGGGCTTTTTTAGCGCCGTTTAGCACCCCGCCAGAATCTTTATTGGATCTAGGTTGCGGCTACGGTTACCTCGCGTGTGAGGCCAGTCGCCACGGGTTTAGCGAGATTGTCGCCAGCGATAACAATGCCGCTGCGATCAGCGCATGTCGAGAAAATTTTGCCCGCCTATTGACGGTGCCCAACCGCGTTGTTGCCGGTGATGCCGGCAGCAACATTGAGCAGCGCTTCGATGTATTGTTGTGCAATCCGCCATTCCATGCGGGCTTTTCCGTCGATGACCGTTTAGGAATAAAATTTTTACGCAACGCTCGACGGTTGCTAGCCATATCGGGTCGCGCGCTGTTTGTCGTCAATCGCTTTATTGCGCTGGAAAAATATGCCAGAGACTACTTTAAACGAGTCGACGTAATCGCCGACAATGGCGCCTATAAGTTAATTACATTGAGCCATTAGGCAACCACCAAGAAAATTGAACAGGCGCCGACATGAGCGTCGTCTAGAAACAGCCCAACCGATGCCAAGGGATGATTTATGAAAACCCCAAAACGCCTGCAGCCACTTCTGGAAGATGGTGTGATCGATGCGGTAATTGGCCAATTGATGAGCGGTAAAGAGGCGACCGTCTACACGGTGCGCTGTGGTACCGAAATTCGCTGCGCCAAGGTCTATAAAGAGGCCGCCAAACGCAACTTTAAAAAAGCCTCGCAGTACCGTGAGGGCCGCGGCGTGCGCAACAGTCGGCGCGCTCGAGCAATGGACAAGGGTTCAAAGTACGGTCGCCAGCAGCAGGAGGAGAGCTGGCAAAATGCCGAGGTCGATGCGCTCTATAAACTCGCCAATGCCGGTGTCAGAGTACCGACCCCCTACGGTTGTTTCGACGGCGTATTACTCATGGAGTTGGTGGTTGACGAGCGCGGTCAGGTCGCACCCCGATTGAGTGAAGTATCAATGACCGCCGAGCAGGCACTCGAAGATCACGCGCTGATCATGCACTATGTGGTATTGATGCTCTGCGCCGGTCTAGTTCACGGCGATTTGTCTGAATTCAATGTCCTAGTGGACGATTACGGACCGGTCATCATCGATCTTCCCCAAGCGGTCGATGCTGCCGCCAACAACCACGCCGCTGCTATGCTGCGTCGCGACATCGAAAACATGACGCAATACTATGCCCTGTTTGCTCCGCAATTACTCGAAACCCGCTATGCTGAAGAGATTTGGCATATCTACAAAGAAGGTAATTTAACCCCCGACACGCCGCTTAGCGGTGAATTTCAAGACGCGGAGGAAAGCTCCGACGTGGACGGGGTTCTGGCAGAGATCCAAGCCGTTCTGCAAGAGGAAGAATGGCGTCAAGCGAGACAGGCAGAGGATCTCTAACTCGCTGGGATGTGGTTATCTGACGCCAATCTAAAGACCCATCGCGCGCCGAATAATACTCTGCTTTAACCCTGGGCTGCGATCGAACTGGCGCATTCCGGCGTTGCGCAATGCGCGCACAGTCAGTTGCGGCGAGGCAAATAGCCGCTGAAAGAACTCCATGGCGACCATCATCGACAAGTTGTCCGCTTTGCGACGACGCTGAAAACGCTTTAACGTCGCCAGCGCCCCGATGTCACAACCGCGCCGCTGAGCGCGACTAATTTCCTCGACCAAAACCTGTATATCGGCAAACCCGAGATTCACGCCCTGACCTGCCAGCGGATGAATACTGTGCGCGGCATCACCGACCAACGCAACACCGGGCGCAATATAGTCCAGCGCATGGCGCTGCCTCAACGGCACCAAGAAACGTGGCTTAACGGCGAGCACCTGGCCCAAACAATGTTCGCTCGCGACGCCCAATTGGCGACAAAACTGATCGTCGTCAAGCGCCATCAAGGCCTCGGCCACCGCGCTATCCTGAGACCAAACGAGGGAGCAAAAATGTGCCTCGCGATCGCTTGGCAGCGGCAATAGTGCCATGGGACCAGTGGGCATAAAGGATTGCCAAGCGGTGTCGAGATGGGCCTTTTCAGTTTCAACGCAGGCGACAATCGCCGACTGCCGATAATCCCATTCACGGGTGGCTAGACCCGTGGCCCGACGCACTTGCGAAGCGGCCCCGTCGGCACCGATCAACAAGCGCGTACAGAGCGCCTGACCACTGTCGAGTTGCACTACTGTGGAGCCATCGGCAAGCGCCGGGGCAATGCTCTGAACGATCTCTGGGCAGTACAGAATCAGGTTATCATAATCGTCTAGCGCGTCGATGGCGGCGCCTTGGAGAACGCAATTTTCAACGATATGACCGAGATTTGACGCGCCCAGGTCATCGCAATTAAAGCGCACTCGGCCGGTTCCCTCGGCATCCCAAACCTCCATTTTGGTGTACCCACAAATACGTTCGCGAGCAATCGCATCCCACAGCCCGCAGCCGTCGAGCAAGCGTCGTGTACGCTCGGTAATCGCCGATACGCGCGGGTCAAAATCGCCGCCACGCAGGTCTTGATAGGGACGCGATTCGATCAGCGCAATCATCAACGATGGATTGGCTCGCGCCAGCAAACAGGCACAGATCGCGCCAATCATGCCGGCACCAATGACGACGACATCGACATCCTTGACCTGCGCGCTAGACATCTAGATCAGCTTGCAGGTGACCCATGCCCAAGTGGGCAAAACGCCGGCGCAACGGCGCTGCCACATTCATCAACATCAAGGCGACGTTGCGACCCGCAATCAGTCCCGACGAGCGCGGCGTGAACATCGCCGGCAATCCCCGCGTCAGCGCTAACACCTGCTGTTGATCAGCCGACTGCGCCAGTCGATATCTCTCGAGCACGCGAATAGACGAAAAGTCTTGGCCGCCAGCCCGTGCCCTACCCATGGTTGTCGCTAAACTCGCGGCATCGCGCAGTGCTAGATTAAAGCCCTGGCCAGCAACCGGGTGTAAACTGTGTGCGGCATTCCCCAGCAGCGCAATGCGGCTGCGTACCTGTTCTGCCACCAATGCGGTGATCAATGGGTAACTTGCGCGCGCTCCAACGTGGCAAAAAAGCCCCGTTCGGTAGCCAAATTGATCCTGTAATGCCGCCAAGAAATCCGCGTCCGAGAGTTGCATTGTCGCCGCCGCACGCTCGCTGGGTTGGGTCCATACCAGCGCAGCTCGGGGTTGCCCCCGATAGGCTGATAACGGCAATAACGCCATCGGCCCGAGCGCGGTGAACCGCTCATAGGCAACGCCGTTATGGGCCTTACCCAAACCGACATTGGCAACGATCGCGGCTTGCTGGTGGTCTTTTACGGCAGTTTCAAAACCGAGACTGGCGGCGGTTTTAGAGTTAGCACCGTCGGCAATAATCAACAGTTTTGCCGACAGCGGCAATGCTTCTTCGGCGAAGCTTAGGTGCACCCCCTCGGGGCCGAGCGTCACCGACGACACCCGACTGGAGCGCTGCACATCGATTTTTTTCTCGCTCAGTTGGCGCGCCAACTGAGCACTCAAATGGTGATTTTCGACCACATAACCCAGCGCATCGACACCAGCGTCGGCGGCGGTAATGCGCGTGATCCCCGGATAACCGCGGTCACTCACATGGATACAATCAAGCGCACTGGCGTGCCGTTGCAGCCCTTGCCAGACACCAAGTTGCTGAAAAATTTGCTGGGTAGTCGAGGAGAGCGCCGTCGAGCGAGCATCAAAATTCGGCGCGCTGGCGTCCCCGTCGGCCGCGCGGGCCTCCACAATCAACACCCGCCAATTGTGACCTTGGCGCGCTAACATCAGGGCGAGGCTGATGCCAACCATGCCGGCCCCGACGATGACCAGGTCGTAATCCGGTTGTCGAGGCCCACCACCTACCGCTTGCATCGAAACGCCATCAACTGGCCATCAACCGCTCGATCTCGACGCGCTCCTTGGGTACCTCGGCAGTAATTTGCTCGCAGCCGTTGCGGGTAACTACTACATTATCTTCAATACGCACCGCCAAACCGCGCCACTGTTGATCGACATTGAGATTGTCGGGGGCAATATAAATACCCGGTTCAACCGTCAACACCATACCAGTCTCTAAATCGCGCCAGCTTTTATCCACCTTGTAGTCGCCGACGTCGTGAACGTCCATACCCAACCAATGTCCGGCATTGTGCATATAAAACTCGCGGTGCGCACCACGCGCGATTAAGTCGCCGACGTCGCCATCGAGGATACCCAAGTCGACCAAGCCCTGCGTGATCACGCTGATCGTCGCTTCATTGGCGCAATTGTAGGCAATGCCCGGAGCGATCGATCGAAAGGCCTCGGCCTGAGCCGCCAGCACAACATCATAGATCGCCGCCTGAGGCGCAGAAAAATGTCCGTTCACGGGGAATGTTCGCGTGATATCGGCGGCGTAATCTAGATATTCGCAACCGGCATCAATCAACACTAAATCGCCGTCTAACAGACGACAGCGATTTTCAATGTAATGCAAAATACAGCCGTTCCGGCCACCACCGACGATGCTCGTATAGGCCGGCCCGGTAGCGCCATGAAAGGCAAATTCATGCTCGATCTCGGCCTGCAGTTGATACTCGTAAAGACCGGGGTGGGTGGCCTGCATAGCCCGTCGGTGAGCGCCTGCAGATATTGCCCCCGCGCGACGCATCAGTTTTATTTCGCCAGCACTTTTCAACAGTCGCATCTCGTTGACATAGTAACCCAAGTCGACAAACTCACCCGGAGGGACCGCGCCGCGGGCTCGTTGATCGCGAATATTAGTGATCCACTCCATCAAGTGCTTGTCAAATTCGGCATCTTTACCGATATCGTAGTAAACCCGCCCGCGGCCCTCGAGTAAGCCCGGTAAAATTTCGTCGATGTCGGTGATTGGAAAGGCGTCGTCTGCTGCGTACTCATCGCGTGCTCCCTCGGGACCATGCAGGAAACCATCCCACGTTTCTTTTAATCGATCCTTTTCTCGACAAAACACCAAAAATTCACCCTGATCGCGGCCGGGGATCAACACCATCACCGCGCTCGGCTCGGGAAATCCACACAGGTAAGTAAAAGTAGCATCCTGTTTATACGGATAGTAGGTGTCTTTGGAGCGTACTTTTTCCGGCGCAGAAGCCACCACAGCAATGCTGTTTGGCTCCATCATGCTCATCAAATCTCGGCGCCGAGCGGCGTACTCTTTCATGGCTATCATAGCTTCTCTCCTTGAGTATCCGGCGCCGCCGGCGATCATTCAGTGCAGCGTTGGCTGCGCGGCAGAATCGCCTTCGGGGTGAACGTCGGCGAAAATTAACTGCACAGCAATCCGAATATATTCCACCAACTCGGTATAATCTCGTTCACCTTCGGCATCGAATTCAACCGAAATTTGGGCTATCGCGGCGAGATCTTCCAACGCCTCTTTGCCCTCCTCCGACATTTCAAAGTCACTGCCCAGTCCCTCCGCCAACCCCGATATATAGTTACCACACCATTCGCCGACCGCAGCCAAACGTTCGGCCAACGGCAGATCCTCATCCGGAAGCAACGGTTGAAAAAGAAAACTCAAATCCTCTAGATTGTTTAAAGAGGACTGATAAAATTCAGTTAGCGGGTGTTCGGCGGCGTCACTTTGCTTCGCAGACAGCGCCAGCCATTCACTTGAGGAGGCCACTAAATCGGTCATTTCAACAATGCCACAAGTCAGACGACCACATAAAAAACCGTGAAATGCCGCAGCGCCCGCCTCAATCTCAAGGTCATAAAAAAGATCTTCAAGCTGTTCGTAGGTCATCTTAATTACCCCCGTTTTCAAGGCGATTATGCTAACACCGTTGCAGCGCCTCTGCACCTAGGATTATCGCCATCTAATAATTGACCGGAACCCCCACAATGCCTATAGTTAACGCGTTAGAGCGCAATCCGTGACTGGGTCAAATAGAGTGACAATATGAGTACTGCCGACAATTTTGAAGATAAATTGGATCGTCTGATCGAACTATGCCAACAACTCAAAGCCGAAAACCGCGCACTGCGCGAACGCGAAGCTGGATTGATGGGCGAGCGCGGCCAACTGTTGGAAAAAAACGAATTGGCGCGGCAAAAAATTCAGACCATGATCAACCGCCTAAAAAACCTTAGCGCAGAGCAATAATGGAAAATATTTCACTCAAAGTACGCATTCTTGAAAAGGATTACCAAGTCAATTGCCAGCCATCTGAGCGCGATGCGCTACAAAATTCGGCGCAGATTCTGAGCGATAAAATGGAACAAATTCGCCGTAATTCAAACGTGATTGGGATCGAGCGTATCGCTGTTATGGCCGCGCTCAACCTGACCCATGACCTGCTACGCGCGGAAGACACCGCGAAACAGGATGCCAGCGCTTCCAAAGTGCTCGAGGCAATCGATAGCAAGCTGGATTCGGTATTGTTCGATCTCGATCGCGAATAAAGCTAGCCCCGTAACTCACAGAGGTGTTTTTCAAATAGCTCTGCTACAATGTCTCCCCTGGGGTGTTCGCCAGCCGAGAAGTCCCTGAGCCGATAATTATGACATGGCCTCTCTTTGTCAACGCTGTTGTGCAATTCCGTGCGTCGGAAAGCCTGATGCAATGCAAGAGTCGCCGACTTGAACCTTTCGGTTCAAGGCCACGTCGGCAGCGGCACTCTGGGTTTTTAAAGATTATCAGTGAGCAATCATGCCGGCCAATACAAAGCGCTGCAGACTGCGTGCCGCAAGGCGCGCCCTGACGACTGCTCAGCAACGCGTGGCCGCTGAGAACGTGGCCGAAAGATTGGCGCAACAGGCATTTTTCCAATCCGCCACTCGCGTCGCGACGTACTGGCAAAGCGATGGCGAAGTCGACCCAAAGCCGCTTCAGAAGCGGTTCTCTGACGTAAAGCAATGGTTTTTACCTCGTCTGGCAGCGGATAATTCAACCGCGATGATGTTTGCCGAGATGTGCGACGGGACGCCGCTGGTGACTAATCGCTTCGGCATTCCAGAACCCGCAATCGCCAGTAGTGGGAGCGAGTATGCCGCCAGTATGGAGCTCATTTTACTGCCGTTGGTCGGCTTTGATCGCTGCGGCAATCGACTTGGCATGGGCGGCGGTTACTACGACAGAATGCTCGCCGATGTACCGACGGTGGAATCGGGAGGACCCCTGTTGGTGGGGCTTGCCCACGCCTGTCAGGAATGTCGGCAGATGTCCCCACAAAACTGGGATATTAAACTTAATATGATTATCACTGACGGTGAGTTGATATGCGCAAGACCAAAATAATTTGCACCATTGGCCCGGCCACTGAGTCGTTTGACATGCTCGAAAAGCTTGCCAAGGCCGGCATGAACGTGGCACGTTTAAACATGTCCCACGGTGATCATGCGTCGCACGCAGCGGTGATCAAAGCGATCCAGACGCTCAACAAAAAGCTCTCTCACCCGATTGCCGTTTTACTCGATACCCAGGGGCCAGAAATTCGCACCGGCGACCGGGCCGAAGATTTGCACCTCAAGGCCGGTGATCAGATTTCAATCGTCGCTCGCGGCAGTGGCGATGTCGAAGCCTCGTCTATCCAAGTCAACTACGAAGACCTAGTTAATGATATGGACATCGGTGACATTATCACCGTGGACAATGGACTGATCAATCTTCAAGTACTGAGCAAAGAACATCGAACCATGCAGTGCGAGGTGATCGACGGCGGCCTGTTGAAAAGTAAACGGCACGTCAATCTGCCCGGCATCCGCGTCAATTTGCCCGCAATCACCCAAAAAGACCGCCGCGACATTGAGTTTGCCATGTCCCAAGAGGTCGATTTTATCGCCCTCTCATTTGTCCGCAAAGCCAGCGATATCGCCGAACTCCGTGAGTTGCTAGGGCCCAAAGCGGATAAAATTAAAATAATCGCTAAACTCGAAGACCAAGAGGCGATCACCAACATGGTCGAAATTACCGCGGCCAGTGACGGCATTATGGTGGCGCGCGGCGACCTCGGCGCCGAGATTCGACTGGAGGTGCTACCACGGATTCAACGGCGCATCATTCGCACCTGCGCCGAGATGGGTAAACGGGTCATCGTCGCGACCCATATGCTCGAGTCTATGATCGACAATCCGATCCCAACCCGCGCCGAAGTCACCGATGTTGCCAACGCGGTATACGAGGAAGCCGATGCCATCATGCTCTCGGGAGAGACTACCATTGGCCGCTACCCCACCAAGTGTGTAGAGATACTCGACCGCATCGCGCGCTCCACAGAGAGCAGCCGTGGACTGCAATTTAGCGACAATTTGACGCTCGAAAACGACAAGCAACACATTGCGCGCGCCGCCGTCGATCTGGCCGAATCCATATCGGCCAAGGCCATCATCGTCCCCACGCGCCGGGGTCGCATGGCCAACTGGGTAACCAATTGCCACCCGCAAAAGCCGATCATTTGCGCCTTTACCAACGACAGTCGAACGCGGCGACAACTGGTCCTCAACCGAAATGTGTTGAGCTACAGAATAAAATTCAGCTCCGACCCCGAGAAGACCCTAGCGAGCGCCGCAGCGATTATGCTGCTGCGCGATGAATTCACCCCCGAGGATCGCGTGGTCGTCATTTCAGATGCGCTGGCGGGTGCCGGCATAGAAGCCATTCAAATACGTATGATTGGCGACCTGCTGACGCCCAACGAAACCGCTGACGCCTAGTCGCCGTCACTCAGAAACAGTCGATAGGCGGGATTGTTGGTTTCGTCGACGTAGCGGTAGTTGAGCGTGTCGAGAAATCGCCCAATCGCGCCCTGTTCGTCGGCAGTCGCCTGCAGTCCGACCAAAACCCGGCCAAACGCGGAGCCGTGGTTGCGATAGTGAAACATGGAAATATTCCAGCTATCGCCGAGCAGGTTGAGGAAGTTTAATAGCGCCCCCGGTCGCTCGGGGAAATCGAATCGATAGACCTGTTCTTCGCCGACCTGCGGCGCGCGACCACCGACCATATGTCTGATATGTAGCTTGGCCATTTCATTGTCGGTCAAATCCTCGACCGAATAGCCTTTAGTGGCTAAATCGGCCACCAAAGCATGGCGGTCATGATCGCCGCTGACCTGCACGCCGGCAAAGATCTGCGCCGCGTCACTGCGCGCGTAACGATAGTTAAACTCGGAGATATTGCGCTGTTCGAGCGCCGTACAAAAGGCCTTAAAACTCCCCGGCCGTTCATCGATAACAACCGCCAATATGGCCTCGCGCTTTTCGCCGGTCTGGGTGCGTTCGGAAATATAGCGCAGGCGATCAAAATCTATATTGGCGCCGCACTGCACGGCCAACAATGACTGCCCATGAATACCGGTATCGGCAACGTACTTTTTGAGTCCCGCCAAGCCCATAGCACCAGACGGCTCGCAGATCGCACGGGTCTCGTTAAAGGTGTCTTTGATAGCGGCACAAATTTCATCGGTAGTAACCGTGATCACGCTTTCGACCAAGTGCTTTAGTATTTTAAACGGGTGCTCGCCAATTCGCGCCACCGCGGTGCCGTCGGCAAAAATCCCAACCTCCGGCAGGGTCACTGGATGACCGCATCGCAGCGCCGCATCCAAGCACGCAGCGTCGTCCGATTCGACGGCGATAATTTTAATCTTCGGCCACATCTGCTTGAGGTACACCGCAATCCCCGCGCACAAGCCACCCCCACCAACGGCGATAAAAATGGCGTCGAGTGGCGCGCTCAACTGACGATGAATCTCCATGCCAATAGTGCCCTGGCCGACAATGACGTCGGGATCGTCAAACGGATGAATGTATACCAAGCCTTGGGCCGCAACCAGGGCACTGGCATGTTCAGCCGCCACGTCAAAGCTGTC
>CAJIZO010000209.1 GCA_905181995.1 Flavobacteriaceae bacterium TMED48 | reverse complement strand
TCTCGAAATAGTCTGTTATGCGTCTAATCATGACTCATAGGCTCCGCGGTTGTCTGGGCTTACATTACTCGGCGCTAATACCGCACCGCCTTCGATTTAATTGGCATCACGGCGCATATAATCGTCGAGTCGCTCGTGAAAATTCTGCAGCCGGATCTCTTGTTCGCTCAGATAAAACTGTTTAAATCCGACTGAGCCGAGCCCCTGCTGCTGAAGAGCGCCAATACTGAGATCCTGGTCTGCGGTCTCGCCCAGCGATTGTTCGCCGTAGGCGAAATACTCGTGCTCAGCATCTTCTACCGGCAAGTCAGGCCCGCCTGACGGCGACGGCGTATGGGTGCGACCGCCGATCTTTGGCACCAGCCACCAGTGGTCAAATAGACACTGGGCCGGATCGGTCGCATGGGGGCGCGGACGCAGCAGTTGCACACCATCGGGCCCGACGGTTATCACCGAGTTGGGGAAAATGTTGTAAATAACGTAATCGGTCAATTGATAGTTTTTTAGGTAGGCATAATGATCGAAACCACGTTCCGCGCCTAGCTCGCGCTTTTTATCTTGTACGTCTTTTCGCAATTGCCGCAAAACCTCTGAACTTGGGTTTTCCGGCACCGCCACACCCCATTCGGCGAGCAGACTGGGCAATGGCTCCACGACCGGGCCTTCGTGCAACGCAGAGGGCTGATAGGATGCGAACCAACCCCGATTGTGTCCATTTGGCATCAGATCAATCTGACTAAAATCTCCCTGGCTCTCGATAAAAGGAACCAGTTGCGGGTGCACCACCTGCAGATGGTAGGCCTCGTTAAAGTTGTCGGTTAAGATTTTCCAATTGCATTCTGTTTCCGCGGTCATGTCTAAAACACGCACCATGTCCTCGATATGATAGCCAGAGATTTCCTCGACAATGGTGGCGCCGAGATAGTCTTCCAAAGACCCACAATCGCGGTCAATGTTAAACCAAACCATGCCAAACAGCTCGGTAACGACAACCGCCTCCAAACCCAATTTTGAGCAGGGGTTGCCTCGTTTAAAGTCCTGTGGGTCCGGCAGATCGACGACCCGGCCATCGAGATCAAACTGCCAACCGTGATAGGGGCAGACAAATCGATCGGCAAAACCATAAGGGCCCTCGGCTACGCGAGCACCACGATGCGGACAGACATTGAGATAGCCATTGAATGAACCGTCGGCGCGACGCACGACAATAACCGATTCAGGGCCTACCTCGGCGACCAAATAATCACCTTCCTCGGGGGCCTGATAGGCCATGCCCGCTATATTCCACGTTCGTCGCCAAACATTATCCAATTCTGACGCAAAATAATCGCGGCTGGTATAACGAGTCGCCGTTATTGGGTCGCCACGCAACTCGGGACGTTGCAATCTCTGCGGACGATCGTTGTCATTGTCCAATGTAGTCATATTGCTTGCTCCTAAGCGCTTATCTCACAGACCTCTAGCCAGTCTTCATTGGCGCGTGCCCGATAGATTTTAATCGGTTTATTCGTCAGTTTTCCGACTGCCGCGCCGGTCTCTAAATTAAAGCGCACACCGTGCACTGGGCAGGAGATATGGCCATGTCGAATGCGTCCGCCGGTCAGTGGCTTACCCTGATGTGAACATTTGTTTTCGATCGCAAAATAGCCCTTATTGGTCACCCCAACAAGGATTTCGCGACCCTCAAAAACGGTCAAACACGCCTTGTTTTCGATTATTTCAGAGAGTTTTAATACCGGTTGGAAATCCATGCGTCAGCTCCTTGCGCAAGGAATCCAAGCCGTACTGGTCAATCCGCTTGCCGATTTTTATATTTGTGTTGTGCCACTGTGCAGCAAATATACTGAGGGACAATACGCGCGTCAATCGCCTGACAGGACATTAAAACAGTGACTGACACTTTCGGTAGGCTACCCATGCCTCCCTGAAGCGCCACCGCGAGCCCCAGAGATGCACCGTGAACTGCAGGCCTCGGCGGGCAACCCACGCGACCACAAACGCTCTTGATCAGCAAAACCTAGAGAAAAATTCTGCGAACCTTGTAATACGACGAAATAACGCGTCTTTGGGTTGGATAGCGCGCGCATTTAAGCGCTACAGGGGAAAGCTATATTATGATTGTCAGACCAAAATTATGATTGCCAGACCAAAATTATGATTGTCAGACCAAAACGCGGCCAACAGACTGCGTCAGTCAATTGTTTCGTCGATGTCGTCCAACAACATACGCCCAGCCGAGGAGCACCCTGAAAATGCCCAGAATTCTAACCTTACTAGTCGTTGCCAGCCTTTTACTCACTGCCTGCCATAAGGCGCCGCCCGCCGCCAATCAACCGGTCAGCGTCGATACCACCGCCAGGCTTGGCGATGGTGCCTATCTGCTGTCTTCGGTCACAGTCACCACGCCCACCGAGACCAGCACCTTCAACCGAGAGCAGATGAAAATATACGCTCGACAACGATTTGCCTATGCATTTTTTAGCCAGAGGACCAACAGTGTCGACGCCGGAGCTGGAGCCACCGAGTGGCGCAACGGTATCTTGATCGAAACACCGCTGGCCAATCATGCCGGGGCAGTCTCTGGGTTTCGTTTTGAACTGGACGTGCAACCCAACGAACAAGGGTTTGATCAAGCGATTAATAACATGCGCTCGGAAGATGGACTAAGCTATGATCTTCGAGAGACGTGGCAGCGAATTTCAAACGCGGCCTCCCGCTTTGACGGACTCTGGCAACTGCAATCACAGCAGATCGACGGCGAGCAACGCAAAGACGCTATCGATGAGGTCAAAATGATCGGTGGCGGCCATTATATTTGGTTTCACCACTATGACATCGATGGCCAGCAACAGCAGCATTTTGCCTATGGTGAACTGGAAGTTCAGCCTGCGCCGACGGCTGCAGTAGTCGATACAACGCTGCAAAGCTCGTACCCAAATCGCATCGGGCAATCACAGGCACTGTCGCTATCACTCGACGCTGGCGATCGGCTGATCGAGACGTTTAGCCGTGCCCAGAGTACCGTAACCAAGACCTATGTGCGCTTGTAACGGCGATCTGCAATCTGCCGTCGACTCGACACTGGGCTGATCAGTGGGCAGCCGGCAGCAAAAACCCTCGCTTAGTGCGGCTTATAAAAGCCTTCACCCAAGGGTAAATATTCTGCATTCAGGCCCACCAATGCCGCCCGTACCTCAGCATCTGGGTCGCCTAAAAGCCTCAGTCGAGTAATTTTTGCGGCCGCCAGAAATCGTTCGCTAAAACGCCCAGAGGCTCGCATATGCGCCAGTAACGCGCTTGAGTTACGGTAGCGCTCGTTGATGATACAGCGGCTGTTGTCCTCGCTAAAATACCATTCATAGACAAGCGTGCCGGATTCCAACTTGGCGGCCGCCACCATTTCAACCATCAATTT
>CAJIZO010000208.1 GCA_905181995.1 Flavobacteriaceae bacterium TMED48 | reverse complement strand
CTTCCTCCTTATTTTCATCTTCGCATACCGGACGAATCCAAAATAACCCGCTGCCAAACATTAAGCCGTGTGAACCTACGGGCATTTTTAATAGGTTTTGGTTTAACACTGCCGCCGATCTGGCTGGGCTAAATAACGCAGGGAAATAACGGCATAAAGCGGTTCTATTCCAAATTTGTTTGGAGCTACCGGCATGATTTATTGTTAATGGATAATCAGTCAGCGCTGAAATTCCAAAACAACTTCTATCTTTTACCGCTTTTTGAAATTGCGACACATAAGCTTTAACGCTATCAAAAGGCAGCTGTGCGCTAAATTCGACTGCTTTAATTTCGTCATTAGCCATGGCATCGCTGGGAAACACCAAGAACAGTAGAAAAAATATCGATTTCATAGACGTGACCTGATGCTGGTTTAATGGGTGGCCTGTGCGCTTGACTGTTGATCCGTAGACGGCTTTTAGCGACGGGTTGGCGCGCACGGTGGTGCCACACGAGCCTGCAGACCCAACGAGCAAAGTCGCACAACCTTGGGTTGCGTGCGAAAGGGCATTTTTTAATGGGCGGATTAAAGAGACGAGCAGCACCTGCACAACCAAAATCCGTTTCGGTGGCTTGTATGTATAGTGTAGCCGAAATTATGGGCTTGTGGTTTTGTTGATTAAGCGACGCGGCTGATACCCACTAAAACACGTTTAAAGGGTCGAAATAAAAAACCGACCGGCTCTGACACCCTTGATCCCCGCACGGCGAAGACCGTCGGTCGGCGTGTTAACGCTTATCGAAGGCGATATGAAAATCGTGCATCGGTAAGAAAAACAGACTGAACCTGTGCACGGGTGTCGGTAATGGTTGAGCTAAGCGAATGTTGTCCATGCGCGCAACGATATGGCGAAATGAGCGTCGTAATTCCTGTCGTGCCAATAGTGAACCGGGACAGAAATGTGGGCCGCTGCCGAAGGCCATATGCGCGCCCACGTTTTTTCGCTCGGCATCAAACTGATGCGGGCAGCCAAACTTTTCCTCATCCCGATTTGCCGGGCCGAAGCCGACCATCAGTAGCCCACCGGCAGGGATCAAGGTGCCGGCTATCTCAACGTCTTTGGTTGCCTGTCGCATTAAAAACTGTACCGGGCTTTCCCAGCGCAGTACCTCTTCGACAAAGGGTTTGATCAGCGAACTGTCTGCGCGCAGTTTAGCGGCCACCTCGGGCATACGGATCAATGCCCACATACCGTGATTGATCGCGCTTTGGGTGGTTTCGAAGCCGCCATTAATCAACTGGCGCATCACGTTTTGCAGTTCGTGCATGCTCAGCGGTTCGTCGTCGTCACCGTAGGCGTTGATCATGGCCGAAATCAGATCGTCTTGGGGTCTGGCCTTTCGGTCGGCAAAGACCTCGGCAAAAAAGATCTGCGCTTCTAATTCGGTCTGGGCATTTGCGCGAATTTCATCTTCGCTGGCAATCGGCGAATAGGAAACCCCCAGCATGGCGTCGGCCCAGCGTTTAAAGGTGGCTACCTCACCACGCTGTAAACCGAGTTGCTCGGCAATGATGATGCCGGGCATGCGCATCGCGAAGTCGTCGTTGAATTCGCACCTGCCGTTATCAATAAACCCGTCGATCAGGTCGTTTACCACCTCATCCATGTAGGGGATCATCTCTCGCACGCGGGTGTTGGTAAACACGCGGTCCAACAATCGACGATAACGACTGTGCTGGGGTGGATCGGTTCGCTGCAGGGTTTGTACGTGCTCCCAACCACCGCCATCGCGAAGTATCGATTGATGAAGGTCGGCAAAGGGCGCACGATCGGCCAGTTTTACGTTGTTGCTGAACGACGCGTGGTCCTTCAGCACTCGGCGCACGTCGGCGTATTTTGTCACCACATAGTGGCCGGTCTCTGGCAATTGGTAGACCGGGGATTGTTGATGCAGCAGTGCATAAAAATCGAACGGGTCACTGCTGACTTGTGGGTCCAGCATACTGACGTCTTTTGCGTGTTGGTGAGACATGATGCGCTCCTGCGGCAACGGTCAAATTGAGGTGCCAGCGGGTCAGTTGAGTCGGCACCCACCGCTTTTTGTATTATTTTCAAAAGAGTCTACCATTCTATAGTGAGTTGGCAATAGGTAGTGAGTTGGCAATAGAGAGCGGGCTGGAAGTAGAGACTGGGCTGGCAATAGAGAGTGGACTGGAAATAGAGAGTGGACTGGAAGTAGAGAGTGGGCTGGCAATAGAGCGTGGGCTGGAAGTAGAGCGTGGGTTGGCAATAGAGAGTGGGCTGAAAATAAAGAGCGCGCCGACAATCACAATCTATGCGCGCTGGCTGGCAGCGTGGCATGCCCTATAGCGCTGCGCCAAAAACGACCTTGGGGCATGATTGCGGCCTTAGTCAGGGTGTAACAATCAGTTGCTCAATGATGAATTTTTTATCGGCACGACAGTGATTTCGAATTTTCTGTGCTGTTTCGGTTATGGCGATTCGAGCAGATTTTTTACAGACTGCCGCGCTTTCACTTTGATGAGGCGTGCGGACTGCTATAAGAATCTCGGCAGCATCGCACGCCTATGGCCTATCTGGGCAGAATAAGTAACCTTTTATCCGATCTTGCAGGTCTCAAAATAGCCTTCGATATGGCTGATTATTGGCTTAGATCAGCCTTTGCCAAATACCGGCTTACGCTTATTTAAAAAGGCATGCATGCCTTCCTGTCCGTCGGGACTTCCAGCCAACGTAGCGATGGATCGAGCTTCGAGTTCCATCTGAGTTTCTAGGCCATTGTTGTACGATTCGCGCAATAAATCTTTGACTGCCGCCATGGCGGGCGCAGACCCTGCGGCTAAAGAGGCAGCCAGTTCAATGCCACTCTGGTCGACCTCGTCATCGCTGACCACTTGGTTGACCAGCCCCCAGTTTAAGGCTGTGGCAGAATCGAGCCGTCTGTTGGTCAGCATCATTTCGCGCGCTCGGCTGTCGCCAATACGCCGCGGTAAATGGTAGGTTGCACTGCCATCTGGCGAGAGGCCAGCGGCGGTATAGGCCACCACAAACTTAGCCGACTCGCCTGCCACCACATAGTCGGCCATGGAGACGATGCTCAAACCGGCGCCGGCGGCAATGCCTTTTACGGCGACAACGATAGGGGTATTCATGCGCGAAAATAGGGCGATAGAGGAGTGAAAGCTCGTCACCCAAAGTTTGATTTTTGCGGTGATTTCATCTCCGGCACTGACGAACGAGCTCAAGTCGCCACCCGCGCAAAAGATCGGCCCCTCAGCCAAAAACAACAATGCACGAACGTCTGGGTTAGTGTCGCACTGGATCGAGACATCAAGCAATTCATCCATCATCTTAGCGGTCATTGTATTGGCCGCTTCCGGTCTCGTTAGCCGGATGATTGCAGTGTTTTTTTCCACTGTAAAGGACATTGTTTCGTAGTTCATTTGGCGCTTCCTAAAATATTGTAGATGTATTAGCCGCGTAATGCGGCCGATTTACTGAACGTTAAATTGTCGATGGTCGGGCCATTTTACCAACCATACTGGGTCACTGTATATGTTCTATCCAGTTGGATAAAAAGGTCGGTAGCTACTTAACCGACGTCTGCCCAGTCACGCGTGCAGGTTAAGGGTCGGTTGCGCGAATAGCAAAATGTGACCCTAGATGCCGTGGGTTCTTTGCGATAGTAGTCCGGTAGGGTCGCCTTGGCGAGGTACTGAGGGTGATTTTGTCGTGGGCAATGTAAAGGAGGCATTATTGCGAGTAAAAAATGGGCAAAAAAGGCAGGCAAAAAGAGCAGGCAAAAAGAGCAGGCAAAAAGGCAGGTAAAAAGGCAGGTAAAAAGAGCAGGCAAAAAGGCAGGCAAAAAGGCAGGTAAAAACAGCAGGCAAAAAACAGCAGACAAAAAAAAGGGACCTGGGATGGTCCCTTAAAAAATATCCTGATAAGGATAAAAGGGGTTCGGTTTAATCTACTTGGGGTCTAATGAGCGGCTCTTGCTGTTTATAGTTTGCTCATTTCGTCTTTGGCGATAGCGGCACCCGCTAATGCAGTAAAACCCAAGATGATGTATGTCAGTAACATGATATTGCTTCCTAAAGTGGTGGGGTCAACGACCCAATGCGCGCACAATACGCCCACTCTCCCCATAAACCCAATGCATTATTACCATAAGTGGTATGCGCTTTAGGTATAGTTTTTCCCCCGTGTTTTTGACAAAATAATCGCGTCATGTGCGGAATTATTGCGGGTATTAAAGGCGATTACTCAGGGTATTTTTAAGCGCGCTTTATTTTTAATGGCCATAGTTAATGGCTATTAAAGAGTGCATTTCAGCAATAAAAACAGCAGGCAAAAAAAAAGGGACCTGGGATGGTCCCTTAAAA
>CAJIZO010000207.1 GCA_905181995.1 Flavobacteriaceae bacterium TMED48 | reverse complement strand
GCTATCCGCTTCGTGCGCCAAGGAAGAGCGGTTTTCAGGACGATTCAAATCGATGCGGAGTGATTTTCTGAACGCACGGATGTGGCTGCCAGTTACTCGCTCGTTAGATGGCGCTCGGAGTCTAAATAGGCTAGACTCTCGGCGCATTTTTCAAGGCGGGTAACGTCAAGTGTCAGATCTCAGCCATATCCGCAATTTTTCGATCATAGCGCATATTGATCATGGAAAGTCGACCATCGCGGACCGTTTTATCCAACTCTGCGGCGGTCTCAGTGAGCGCGAAATGAATACCCAAGTGCTCGATTCCATGGATATCGAACGCGAACGCGGTATTACTATTAAGGCGCAAAGCGTGACGCTGCCGTATACCGCGCGCAACGGCAAGCTGTATCAATTGAACTTTATCGATACGCCGGGGCACGTTGATTTCTCCTATGAAGTGTCCAGATCGCTGGCTGCCTGCGAGGGTGCGTTGCTGATCGTCGATGCAGCTCAGGGCGTCGAAGCGCAATCGGTGGCCAACTGTTACACCGCGATCAATCAAGGCTTGGAAGTGCTGCCGGTATTGAACAAAATGGATTTGCCGCAGGCCGAACCCGAGCGAGTCATTGGCGAGATTGAGGACATCATCGGTATCGACGCGCAGGATGCTGTGCGTTGCAGTGCGAAGAGCGGTATGGGCATTGAAGATATTCTCGAGCAGATTGTGGTTGCGATCCCGCCTCCGCTGGGCGACATCGATTTGCCGTTACAGGCACTGATAATCGATTCCTGGTTTGATAATTATCTCGGCGTGGTCTCTCTGGTGCGCGTGGTGCAGGGCACGCTGCAAGTAAAAGACAAAATTATCTCCAAATCGATCGGCAAGGCGCACAGCGTTGATAGCGTGGGCGTATTTACCCCCAAACGTCATCCAACAGGGGTGCTGAGAGCGGGCGAAGTCGGCTATATGGTCGCCGGCATTAAAGATATTAAGGGCGCGCCGGTTGGCGATACTCTGACCCATGCGAGCAGTGCCAATGTCGACTCGCTGCCAGATTTTCAAACCATTAAACCGCAGGTGTATGCCGGTATGTTTCCGGTAGATTCCGATGACTTTGAAGATTTCCGCGATGCTCTGGGGAAATTGGCGGTCAACGATGCCTCGTTATTTTACGAGCCGGAGAGCTCCGATGCGCTGGGGTTTGGCTTTCGCTGTGGCTTTCTCGGTATGTTGCACATGGAAATTATTCAAGAGCGGTTGGAACGAGAGTACTCGCTCGATTTAATCACTACCGCGCCATCGGTAGTCTACGAAATTGTGACTTCAAGTGGCGACCAACTGCGCATTTCTAATCCCTCCGCTCTGCCTGACCTCGGTCAGGTGGACGAATTGCGAGAACCGATCTGTGAGGCCAATATACTGGTGCCAAAAGATTATGTTGGCAATGTAATCGCCCTATGCGTCGAGAAGCGCGGCGTGCAGTTAGATATGCAATTTATCGGTGGGCAGGTGGCGATTCGCTACGAGTTGCCGATGAGTGAAGTGGTGATGGATTTTTTTGATCGCCTTAAATCTGTGAGCCGCGGCTTTGCATCCTTGGATTACAACTTTACACGCTTTCAGGTAGCCAGTTTGGTCAAGCTCGATGTGCTGATTAATGGCGACCGAGTGGACGCCTTGGCGGTAATCCTTCACCGTAACGAATCGGCGAGAAAGGGGCGTGTTCTGACCGAAAAAATGAAAGAGCTGATACCCCGCCAGATGTTTGACGTTGCCATTCAAGCGGCTATTGGTGGCCATGTTATTGCGCGAACTACGGTAAAAGCATTGCGAAAAAATGTCACAGCAAAGTGTTACGGTGGCGATGTGACCCGAAAAAAGAAACTATTGGAAAAGCAAAAAGCGGGCAAGCGGCGGATGAAACAAGTGGGCAGCGTCGAGATACCTCAGGACGCTTTTTTGGCGGTATTAAAGACCTGATGGATTGCCATTTTGGGTTTGGAGCAGTGATGGATGACGATTAATTTTGAACTGATATTAACCGCTGGATTTGCGCTGACTGGGGTGTTTTGGCTGGCTAATCGTTGGGTCTTTAAACATCGCGACGGGCCGATCGAATTTATGGCCTCGCTGGCAGCGGTGTTGGGGATTGTCTTGATATTGCGGACGTTTATTTTTGAGCCATTTCAAATACCCTCCAAATCGATGGTGCCGACCCTTAGGGTGGGCGATTTTATACTGGTCAGCAAATCGGCGTATGGCCTTAGACTACCGGTAATACGCTCTAAAATCTTCGACTTAGGTTCTCCTGAACGCGGTGATGTGGTGGTTTTTTTCCCGCCCCATGAAGAGCGATATTTTATCAAACGATTGGTCGGTCTACCCGGCGATGAAGTGCGCGTGGTGGCCGGCGTGGTTTACATCAACGGTGAAAAAATGCCTCAAGCGGCGCTCGACGATACGCCAGATGACGATCGCTCGGTGATCATGCGCGAACAATTGAAGGGCACCTCTCACCAAATACAAAAACGCTTATCGCCGACACGGTTGAGCTTAAATTTTACCGCGGTGGTCCCAGAAGGACACTATTTCATGATGGGCGATAATCGCGATAATTCCAGCGATAGTCGCGTTTGGGGGCCGGTTCCGGCCGACCGAATCGTCGGTAAGGCCTTCGCTCGATGGCTGTTTTGGGACGAGTTTTTAAGTATCCCCAATTTCTCGCGCGCTGGATGGATTGAATAATCGATGCGGGTTGCCACGAGGTCTGGCAGCCAAGCCCCTAGCTGATCGGCCGTTGCTGCGAATCAACGCTCGAGTTCGTCGCTAGCACCGATGCGGAGTTCCTGTAAACTAGTGAGTTCTAACCAACCAAATCCGCTCGTGCAGCAGAGGCTGGTTAGCCATTAAATCATTTGTGGGGATCACAGTGTCAGCCAATTGGAGCGTTCTTGAGCATAATTTGCACCACCAATTTACCGATCGAGGTTATCTAGAACGGGCTTTGACGCACCGCAGTGCCGAGGGTGCCAACAACGAACGGCTAGAGTTTTTGGGTGATGCAGTGTTGGGTGCGGTGGTGGCTGAGTTTTTATACCGCCAATTTCCCCAGGCCGACGAAGGTGATTTAAGCCGCATGAGGGCGCAGCTAGTGTGCGCCGAGTCACTGGCGGGGATTGCTAGGCGATTGGAGTTGGGTGCGCACCTGGCGTTGGGTGCCGGTGAAATGAAAAGTGGTGGTCGACGTCGGGACTCGATTCTTGGCGACGCGGTCGAGGCCTTGATCGGAGCAGTTTATCTCGACGCGGGAGCGGAACAAGCGAGCCGATGTATTGCACTTTGGTTTCAGCAAGACCTTGAGCGAGTCGTCGTCGGGGCGCCACGTAAAGACGCCAAGACTAGCTTGCAGGAGTGGTTGCAGCGTCGGGGTAAGCCAGTGCCGGATTACCAATTGGCGGGCACCGAGGGCGAGGCACATCAACGCCGGTTTACGGTAAGTTGTCAAATAGAAGCGGTGGCCGATGAATTTCGCGCGACTGCTAGCAGTCGGCGCAAGGCAGAACAACTGGTAGCCGAGAAATTACTGGCAGCAATTGAGGAAATATCTTGAGCGAAACTATTCAGCGGTGTGGCTATGTTGCTATTGTCGGGCGACCCAATGTTGGTAAATCAACGTTACTGAACCATATCTTGGGCCAAAAACTCAGTATTACTTCGCGCAAGCCACAGACCACGCGACACAATTTACTGGGTATTTTGACCGAACCCAATCTGCAGATGATATTTGTCGATACTCCAGGTATTCACACCAATCAGGAACGTGCCATCAATCGGGTTATGAACCGCTCGGCGGCCAGCGTTATTAGTGATGTCGACGTGGTGATCTTTGTGGTCGATCGCAATCAATGGAGCGAAGCCGATGAGTACGTTGCTAAGTGTTTGAGCAACACCTCGGTGCCGGTGATTGTGGTGGTCAATAAAATCGATATGATCGAGGACAAAGAAACCCTGTTGCCACATTTGCAGTTTTTGTCTAAGCAAGTGAATGCGCACGATTTGGTGCCGCTATCGGCGCTGCGCAAAACTAATTTAGAGCCGCTTCTGGCGCGCCTTAAAACACTGATGCCAGAAAATCCGCCATTGTTTGCCGAGGATCAAATCACCGATCGCAGCGAGCGATTTTTGTGTTCGGAAATTATCCGCGAAAAGATCACCCGGCAATTGGGCGCTGAAGTGCCTTACCAAGTAACGGTTGAAATCGAGAACTTCCGCGCCGAGGGAAAAATCACCCATATCGATGCGCTTATTTTGGTCGAGCGCGACGGGCAGAAGAAGATTATTATCGGTAATGGCGGCGAGCGCATTAAGGCGATAGGCCAGAAGTCGCGCGTCGACATTGAAAATTTACTGGCCTGTAAAGTGATGTTGAAGACGTGGGTAAAGGTGCGCAGTGGCTGGTCGGATGACGAGCGAGCACTGCGCAGTTTGGGCTATATGGATTGACAAATAAAAATGCGTTGCGACAACATACAGGGCTTTTTGCTGCACTCCAAACCCTACAGTGAGACCAGTCTCATCGTAGATCTGTTGACTCGACAGCACGGTCGGGTGCGCTGCATCGCCAAGGGTTTTAGAAAGGCCAGTAAAAAAGGCGTCAGCCGCGTTATCTTTCCCTATCTAGAATATGCGTTCAGTTGGTACGGACGCTCCGAATTAAAGACGCTTACAGGCGCCGAGGCAACGATTGCGCCGACGTTCTTGCGCCAAGATGCGCTCTATACCGGCCTGTATGTAAATGAGTTGGTGTATCGATTACTTCAGGAGCAAGAATCTTCCGAGGATTTCTATCGTCAATATCGCGATTTTCTAGCCAGTTTGTGCACCGCGCTACCCCATGAATCTCGACTGAGAATGTTGGAGATGAGCTTGCTGGAGGAGCTTGGCTATGGGTTGGTATTGGATGCCGACGCCGAGAGCGGCGAACAGATCATCGCGCAGCATTATTATCGCTACGTGCCGCAGTTGGGTCTGCAAAGACTAACTACCAATCACCGCGGTGATGCCTTGTTAGGGCAGCACCTGCTGTCGCTGGTCGCCGGTGATTGGCAACAGCAAGAAGTTCTGCAGGTGGCGAGGGTAGTGTTGCGCACCGCTATTGACTTCTACCTCGACGGTCGCCTGCTTCACAGTCGTCGGCTATACCGTCAATACCGTGCGGCGGCAGTCGCAGCCTGCATAGACTAGTTGGTGGCCATGGCTCTATCGATAGGGACAGATATCGTTGATATAGACCGCATCGCGGCATCGCTGGAGCGCCTTGGCGAGCGCTTTGCCGAGCGAGTGTTGAGCGTTGAAGAGCTTCGGCAGTGGCGCGATAAGAGTTCATCGGTGGCTTTTCTTGCCCGCCGTTTTGCCGCAAAAGAGGCAGTTTCAAAAGCCCTAGGCACCGGCATTGGTCGCGGTGTGAGTTTCCAGGATATTGTTATCACGCACAATGCTCAGGGAGCTCCGCAGGTACAGCTGTCTGGAGGCGCACAGGCGGCGCTTGAGGCTATGGCTGCCAGCCGAGTATTGATCAGCCTCAGCGATGAGCGGCGGTACGCGATTGCCTATGCGATGGCCGTCGTTTGAGGTGATTTGCCTTGGGTTACTTATAGCGATTGGTTATTACGTATGCGTTAACTGAAGCAACGCGCGCCTTAGGGTTGGTGCACAATACCGCTGGCAAGGATTGTGGTAAATTCTTGCCTCTACCAAAGGAATGCTATGAATTATCCGAGTATCGACGAAGCGGTTGGCAATACACGACTGGTGCGCTTGCAGCGTTTGGGTGAAAAAACCTCAAATACCATTTTAGCCAAGATGGAGGGCGATAACCCAGCCAGTAGCGTCAAGGATCGGGCGGCGCTCTGCATGATCAAAAATGCCGCAGCCCGAGGCCAAATTACGCCGGGTCAGCGATTGGTCGAGGCAACCAGCGGCAACACAGGGATTGCCTTGGCAATGGCGGCGGCAATGATGGGCTATCGTATGACATTGATTATGCCAGCCAACGCCAGCGCTGAGCGCAGTGCCGTGATGCGGGCCTACGGAGCTGAATTGATCGAAGTTAGCGCGTCGGACGGCATGGAGGGCGCGCGTGATCTCGCGGCGCACATGCAGCGCTCCGGGCAGGGTACCGTGCTCGACCAATTTAACAATCCAGACAATGCTCTGGCGCACTACCAGACCACCGGCCCGGAAATCTGGCGTGATACCGGCGGTGATGTTACCCATGTGGTCAGTTCTATGGGTACCACCGGCACTATCATGGGCACCTCTAGATTTCTCAAGGAGCAAAACCCTGCGGTGCAGATGATAGGTTTGCAACCCGCTGTTGGAGCCTGTATCACGGGTATCAGGCGCTGGCCCGAGGCCTATATGCCAGCAATCTATGATGCCGACAGGGTCGACCGAGTGATCGATGTCAGTCAGGCCGACGCCGAGCAAACTATGCGTGACTTGGCGGTGCACGAGGGTATTTTTTGCGGTCCCTCAGCCGGTGGCGCTGTGCATCAGGCGCTGGCGATCAATCGCGAAGTCGAGCATGCGGTGATTGTGGCGATTATCTGTGATCGGGGCGATCGCTATCTGTCGATGGGTATTTATGGGAACCCATAATCAGCACACTAGGAAGCGCATACAAATAAGGGCGTCACTGCAATAAACAATCACCCGAATCGATCGCTGGCGACGGCTGGATGATCAAAGAACAACCGCGTTTGGCGTTGGTTCGCCAGATATTCATCGACTGGCCGCGAAGCCAAAATTTCGAGGAAATCATGCCGCCACACTACACCATCGCCGATTTATGCTATCTGATGCGTCGCTTACGCGATCCGGAAACGGGCTGTCCGTGGGACGCTAAACAGGATTATAAGAGTATTTTGACCCACACTTTGGAGGAGGTCTACGAGGTTATTGATGCGGTCGAAAATGCCGATTACCCGCAATTGCGCGATGAGTTGGGTGACCTACTATTTCAGGTGGTGTTTCTCAGTCAATTAGCCGAGGAGCAGGAGCGCTTTGATTTTGAGCAAGTGGTGACGGCATTAACGACTAAACTTCTCAGACGCCATCCGCACGTATTTCCCGAGGGTTCACTTGGATCTCGACGCAGTGCCGAGACAGATCTCAACGATGGCGATATTGCTACCACTTGGGAGGCGCTTAAAAAGAAAGAGCGCGCCAACCGCGGTACTGATGGTTTGCTCGCCGATATACCCAAGGCGTTGCCGGCCATGCAGCGGGCATTAAAACTGCAAAAACGTGCGGCTACCGTGGGTTTTGACTGGCAGAACCCAGTCGATGTGTTGCCTGTAGTGTCGGGTGAACTCGCGGAATTGCAAGAAGCGATGGTGAGTGACGATCAATCGGCTATCGAGGAAGAATTTGGCGATTTGTTATTTAGTTGTATGAACTTGTCGCGACATCTGGGGGTCGATCCGGAGCGCGCGTTGCGCGGCGCCAATAAAAAGTTTTCCAACCGTGTCGAGGCCATGCAACAACGGGTGGTCAAAGGCGATTTAACAAATCTTGATGGCCCGGCTTTACAGGCTCTTTGGCAAGCCGTCAAAGAGACTGAAAATGGCTCTGGTGATGCTACCTAGTTTGACTGACAAGGTTCAAGGCTTGTCTGTAGTTTTTAATCCGTGTAATGTGACGGGCCGCCGTCGGTTGGCGCGTGGGCCCCTTTTCGATGGTTGAACCCATTTTAGGGCGCGAAGGCAGAGTTGCGGGTGAGCAGCGACGACGCAATTGGTAAACACAAAACTAGGGGTACAGCAAATTGAAAGTGATCCTATTAGGCCCACCTGGCGCCGGCAAAGGCACGCAGGCACAATTTATAATCGAGCACTACGGTATTCCACAAATCTCGACCGGAGATATGCTGCGTGCGGCGGTCAAGGCGGGCACCGAACTAGGGCTTATGGTTCAGGGAATTATGGTCTCTGGGGGATTGGTATCAGATGACATTATTATAGCGCTGGTCAAGGAACGTATCGCCGCGGCTGACTGCGCTGATGGATTTTTGTTTGATGGTTTCCCGCGCACCATCCCACAAGCAGAGGCGATGGTAGACGCTGGGGTAGATATCGAATACGTCGTTGAAATTGCTGTTGATGATGAGGAAATTGTCTCGCGATTGAGTGGTCGTCGAGTGCACGAAAGCTCTGGACGGGTTTATCATATAGAGCACAATCCGCCGCAGACCGAGGGTTTAGATGATGCGTCTGGTGAGGCCTTGGTGCAACGCGAGGACGATCGCGAAGCCACGGTGCGCAAGCGTTTGGATGTCTATCATCAGCAAACTAGACCGCTGGTCGATTTTTATCAGCGTTTGGCTGCCGATAACGACGGATTGTCGTTTTCATCGGTCGATGGTTCCGGTGCACTGGACGACGTCAAACAGAGAATGGTGGCGGCACTGTCTGCCTAGCACTTCAACACCGAGCGCCCGCTTCGGCGATGTTTTTTTGGTAACTGCTTGGCTTGGAAATCTTAAGTTTGGAACTGCATGGTTTGGAACTGCATGGTTGGGAAATCCACAGTTTGGAAATCCACAGTTTGGAAATCGATAGTGAAATGAGGTTGCTGGGGATGACGCGGGCGCGAACGCCACACAACGGACTACCGCGCAAAACCGGCTGCCAAGCGTGATCCTGGCGGTTGAAACAGCCACGGGTGCCTGTTCTGTCGCGCTCTCCAATGGCTCCGAAACTTATACCCGATACTCTGAACAGGCGCGTGCTCATAGCCAGCTTGCCATGGGTATGGTGGATGCGGTACTGGCCGAAGCCGGATGCAATGTGCGCGATATCGAGGGCCTTGGGGTAACCATTGGGCCGGGTTCTTTCACCGGTTTGCGAATTGGGTTTTCGATTATTCAGGGCTTGGCGTTTGCCATGGACTTACCCGTGGCGCCAGTATCGACCCTAAAAACTCTGGTGGCAACCTACCAACGGGGTCGCGATGATGCACGAAAATCGGTATATTTAGCGGTATTGGACGCTCGCATGGGTCAATTTGCGGTCGGGGTTTATCGCTGGAACGGGGAGCAGTTGTCGACCGAAAGACACGATTGTCTGCTTTCGGCAAGCGCAGTGCACGCGTTGATTGATCATCTACAGCCAACGGCGGTGATTGGCGAGACGGAAAAATTATTGGCCGCGCGAGAAAACGACATTGCAGCGCACGAGGTGGACGTGAGCGAGGTTTACCCGCACGCTTTAGATCTCTATGGGTTAGCTGCAGAACAACACCGTCGTGGGTTGAGTATGCCGATCGAGGAGATCGAACTTTGCTACCTGCGAGGTACCGAAGCATGGACGAAACGGACTAGGATATCGAGGGATGGATAGTTATCAAGCGGTCATATTAGCCTTAATACAGGGTTTAACGGAGTTTTTGCCAGTTTCAAGTTCCGGCCATTTGCTGTTGCCGAGCCAGATACTGGGTTGGTCGGATCAAGGATTAGCGTTTGATGTCGCGGTGCATCTGGGCTCGCTCGGCGCCGTGATCCTTTATTTCCGCCGAGATTTATTGCGCTTATTTGTCGCTTGGTGTCGGAGTTTTTGGCTCCGACGAGTATCCGCAGACGCGGTTCTAGCCTGGCAGTTGGTGTTGACCTGTTTGCCCGCGGCGGCGGCGGGATGGTTGTTTGCGGATATCATTGAGCAGCATATGCGAACGCTGTTGGTGATCGCCTCGACGACGGTACTTTTTGGCTTGCTGCTGGGTTGGTCTGATCGCAAGGGCGTCGGAGATAGATCGCTGGATAACCTCAGTTGGCGCGATGTCATATTGATTGGTTGCTCTCAGGCTCTAGCGCTGGTGCCGGGAACGTCGAGGTCGGGAATAACCATTACTACGGCGTTGGCCCTCGGCTATTCGCGCGAGGCGGCGACCCGTTTTTCATTTTTGATGGCGATCCCAATTATTGCCATGAGTGCGCTGTACAAAGGCAGCGATTTGGTTATGGATGACTCGGTGGCTTGGGCGCCGATCGCCATCGGGATGGTGGTCTCCGCGGCCAGTGCCTATTTATGCATCGCCCTGTTTTTACGCGCTATACAACGTTTGGGAATGATGCCATTTGTGATTTACCGGCTGGTTTTAGGTCTCGCGCTGTTTGCATTAGCGCTGATCTAGAAGGCCACTTGTTTATATTGGACGTTTGGAGATAGACCGTATGAACCCAGAGAAAACGGCGTTTAACCTTGGTTTGCGTGATTTTTTGGATAGCGCACCAACCCCGTTTCACGCGGTCTTAGAATTATCAAAGAGTTTACTCGCTGCGGGTTTTACGCGACTCGACGAGTCTGATGGCTGGTCGCTGGAAGCGCCTGGGAAGTACTTTGTCACGCGCAACGACTCGTCGATTATCGCCTTTGTCAAAGGGACTCAGGATCCTTTGGAGGGCGGCGTCCGCATGGTCGGTGCGCACACCGATAGCCCCTGCTTAATGGTCAAGCCACAGCCCGATATCTATTCCAATGGCTATTTACAGCTGGGCGTAGAGGTCTATGGAGGCGCGCTACTGAATCCGTGGTTTGACCGAGATTTATCGATTGCCGGACGGATTGTGCTGGAGTCCGACGAGGGTCGGCTGTCGCAACAACTGATCGACTTCAAACGTCCGGTGGCGATGATTCCCAGTCTTGCCATTCATCTCGATCGAGATGCCAACAAAAATCACTCGATTAATCCGCAAACTGATATCCCACCGATTTTGATGCGCGCGGAAAAGGACTGCAATTTTAAACAATTGATCGAAAAAACCTTTGTCCCCGCCGGCGCGCGGGTGGTGGATTATGAATTGTGTTTGTACGATGTGCAGCGCGCGGCAGAGTTAGGCTTTGACAATGAATTTTTTTCCTCGGCACGGTTGGATAACCTGCTCAGCTGTTATATCGCAACGCAGGCGTTGATCAACGCCGATGGCCAACATCACTGCCTGATGGTGTGCAGCGACCACGAAGAGGTCGGAAGCCTGTCGGCGATTGGCGCCGATGGCCCATTTTTGGAAAATGTGGTGGCGCGTATGCTCGGTACACCGGTGAACCACGGTCGGGTATTGAATCGTTCACTGCTGATATCTTGCGACAATGCCCACGCCTTGCATCCGAACTTTAAAGCGCTGCACGACGGTCAGCATCAGCCGGTATTGAACGGCGGGCCGGTGATCAAAGTTAACGTCAAGCAGCGCTACGCGACCAATAGTTTAACCTCTGCGTTGTTTCGCAAGCTGTGCAGCGACGCCGACATACCGGTGCAGACCTTTGTGTCGCGCAGCGATCTGGGTTGTGGCAGCACCATAGGGCCGATCACGGCTGCGCGTATGGGTGTGCCGACTCTCGATGTCGGCGTTGCGCAGTTGGCGATGCATTCATGTCGCGAGACGGCTGGGGTCGAAGATCCGATCCGCTTGGCCAGAGCGCTACAGAGCTTTTTTAATTTATCGGGTTCGCTGTCTATAGCAAGCGCCTGATTATCACTGTACGGGTACCGCAAAGATGTCTATTAAACACCGTGTTCTTACCGGGATAACAACCTCGGGCAGTCCTCACTTGGGTAACTATGTCGGGGCCATCAGGCCGGCAATTGTCGCGAGTCAAAGCGCCGACCACGAGTCATTTTTCTTTCTCGCAGATTATCATGCGCTGATAAAGGCGCAGGATCCCGAACGGCTCCACCAGTCGACAAAAGAAATCGCCGCAGCCTGGTTGGCGCTCGGCCTCGACACTCGCAAAGTGGTCTTTTACCGACAGTCGGATATCCCCGAAATTCCACAGTTAACTTGGTTGCTTACCTGCATGACTGCCAAGGGTTTGATGAATCGCGCGCACGCCTACAAGGGTGCGGTAGCGGACAATCTAGCGGCGGGTGAGGATGGCGATTACGCCATCAATATGGGCCTGTTCAGCTACCCAATATTGATGGCTGCGGATATATTGATGTTCAATGCTCAGATTATACCGGTGGGGCGAGATCAAATTCAGCATGTCGAAATGGCCCGCGATATTGCGCAGCGCTTCAACCATCGTTATGGCGAGTTATTCCAATTGCCGGTGGCACAGGTGGATGACAATGTCGCTATATTACAGGGTTTAGACGGCCGTAAAATGAGTAAGAGCTACGGCAACACTATTCCGCTGTTCTTAGCGGAAAAGCAGTTAAAAAAACACATCAATAAGATTGTCACCAATTTACTCGAACCCGGTGAACCCAAGGATGCAGACACGTCGACGGTATTCCAAATATGGCGCGCCTTTGCCAATCAACAGCAAACGGCAGAAATGCGCGTGCGCTTTGCCGAGGGTATCGGTTGGGGCGAAGCCAAAAAAGAGCTCTATGAGTTAGTAAACGAGCAGTTAAGAGAGCCGCGGGAGCGCTACAATGAGCTATTACAGGATCCGGCACGTATCGAAAATGCATTGGCGGAAGGCGCCGAACGAGCCCGGGTAGAGTCGAGTGAGCTTATGCGGCAACTTCGCGATGCGGTCGGTATCAAGGCGTTGGCATGATATTTTCTAGTGACTTACGAGGATACAAATGCCTGCTGTAGTCAACTTACCGTATAATTACGAATGACTTATTGAATAACACTTTTTGGAGTACTAAATGAACAGATTTACCTCTATCTTGGCGGTTTCTATGTCGAGTGTTCTGATGATCGGCTGTGGTTCGGGAGAAGGGCCCGACGCTTTAACGGAGAATCAGCAAAATTTGGTGGCCCAGCGGATAGCGCCGGTGGGTTCGGTGACCAAAGCCAGCGAGCTAGGTTCGGTGGCCCCGGTAGCTGCGATGGCGACAGCGGTTGCAAAAGTCGCGTTGTCGGAGGGTTCCGAACACACCGTCCAAATGCTTAATTCCGGCGATGGCGGCAACATGATTTTTGAACCAGCTGTGATCAAAGTTTCCAAGGGGGATACCATCCATTTTAAAGCGGTCGATATGTCCCACAACTCCGCGTCTATAGATGCGTTTATGCCTTCGGGTGCTAGCGCCTGGGCTGGGGCGATGAACCAGGATATTAGCGTCACGCTGGATGTCGAGGGCGTCTATGTATACCAGTGCGATCCCCATGCAATGATGGCGATGATCGGCGTGGTGCAGGTGGGAGAAGCGGTCAATATAGAGGAGGTGCGTGGTGCTGCCGATCAGTACAAATCGAACTTTATGATGAATGCCGACCGGTTAACGAGTTATCTGGCGCAGTTGTGAGGGCCATGGGCATGTTTGGGCGCATAAAAAGTCTACCATTATATGCTCGAAGGGTGGCAAAGGTGCCCGGCCCGCCTGTACTCGTGGTTCTGTCCGCGATGTGTATGCTTGCCGGCTGCGGTGAGAGTGGCATTACCGAAGGCGTGGGTTCGAGCGTAAAAGCTGTGCCAGCGGCGTCGCCTCAGGCGATCATTTATGCCAAACACTGCGTTGGTTGTCACAGTAGTGGCGTCGGTGGAGCGCCAGTGATGGGCGACGCGGCAGCCTGGGCGTCGCGGACCGCACAGGGGTTGGAGACGGTCTACGCCAACGCCATCAATGGCATTCGCGGCATGCCCAGGATGGGCACTTGCTCGTCGTGCAGTGACGCCGACATCAGAACCACCGTCGATTTTATATTGGAAAATAGTCAGTAGCTTAACCGCTGTAATCGCCTAACATGGGTAATTACAGCGCTGCTGCCATCACCACGGCTCCGCAGGGGCCGCTGGCGATGTGATCACCGCCTCTAGGTAAGTGCTTGAGGGCCCGCGTTGATGATTGCCTGTGACGGCGCGAACTTCTTGATGTTGTCGACGAACAGCCCAGCCAGCTTTCGAGCTTCGCTGTCGTATGCCGATGGATCTGCCCAATTGCTCCTCGGATTGAGGTAGGCGCTGTCTACACCCTCTATGTGACGAGGAATGTCGAGATTGAGTAACTCGAGGTATTCGCTCGGGCACTTTTCCAACTGACCTTGTGTGATTGCGGTAATTATGGCTCGGGTCACTGGGATTGGAAAGCGCTTTCCTGCGCCGTTTGCACCGCCAGATCCTCCGGTCCATCCAGTATTTACAAGATAGACATTGGCACCAAAATGGTCGATTCTACGCATCAGTAATTCGGCGTAAACGCTAGCGGGACGCGGCATAAACGGCGCGCCAAAGCAGGTCGAGAACGTTGGATTGATGCCCGCTGCGGCGCCAATTTCGGTGGAGCCGACGCGAGCGGTATAACCGCTTAAAAAGTGGTAGGCAGCCGCTTCTTTGGACAGCATTGAGACCGGAGGTAGCACGCCGGACACATCGCAGGTCAAGAAAATAATATTGCGGGGTTCACCCGCGCAGTTTTCCAGTTGGCGTTTGGCGACGTGCTCTAGCGGATAGCTGCAGCGTCCATTTTCGGTTATAGAGGTGTCGCTGTAGTCGGCAACCCGTTGGTCGCTGCTAACGGCAACGTTTTCTATAATTGATCCAAAGCGGATCGCGTCCCAGATTACCGGTTCATTTTTCTGGCTTAGATCGATGGTTTTGGCATAGCAACCACCCTCTAGGTTGAACACGCTACCCTCGCTCCAGCCATGTTCATCATCGCCGATGAGGTAGCGGTTAGGGTCGGCAGACAGGGTCGTTTTTCCGGTGCCCGAGAGGCCAAAGAAAAGTGCTGTATCGCCGTTTTCGCCAACGTTTGCAGCGCAGTGCATGGCCATGACATCGCGACTTGGTAGGAGATAATTTTGCACTGAAAACATCGATTTTTTTAGTTCGCCGGCATAGCGCATTCCGGCGATTAATACCCGGCGTTGGGCGAAGTTAATCACCACAATACCATCGCTGTTGCTGCCGTCCCGCTCTGGAACGCAGGTAAAGTCCGCAGCGTGAAGAATTTCCCACTGCGGTTTTTGGGTTGGGTTGTAGTGGTCGGTGCGGATGAACATATTGCGCGCAAAGAGCGCATGCCAAGCGGTCTGCGTGGTGACCCGCAGCGGAATAAAGTGCTCGGCATGTTGGCCAACGTGCAGGTGCGAAACAAACCGTTCTCGCTCGCCTAGGTAGGTATCGACACGTTCCCACAGGGCGTTAAATTTGTGTTCATCAAACGGTCGGTTGATATCACCCCATTCGATATCGGCCGCGCAACCGTCTTCCTCGACGATAAATCGGTCTGCCGGTGACCGTCCGCTGCGTTCTCCCGTAGTGGCAAGAAACGCTCCTGTGGCGGCGAGTTGCCCTTCGCCACGTCGGATCGCAAGTTCGATTAATTCTGCAGAGCTAAGATCTTGATATACGGCCGCGTCGCCCATTAAATTTCCTCATTGTATGCCTTGCAGGCGCTTAATTTTGATTATATTTTACTCTCTAAGTATGCCAGAAATGCGCGTTTAAATCTAAACCAGTTTAATTCTGTGTGGGTCGCTAAGGTCGGCGCAGGAACTTTTTTTTGGGTTAGTGTAACGACGCATTTTGCTCCTCAAAAAGCGCGTCGACTTGACCGTCATCGAAGCGATATTGGGCATTGCAAAATTGGCAAGTAACCTCTACAACGCCCATCTCAAGGCACATTGATGCCACTTCTTGGCGCCCCAATGCACGCAGGGCGCGCTCCGTTCGAGGGCGCGAACAGGTGCAGCGAAAGCGCAGCGAAACGGGTTCAAACAGGCGTAAAAGATGCTCGTGAAATAGTAGGTATAACTGGTCATTATGCGAACGACACAGCTGCTCATCGGGGAGCAACGTTGCTAAAAGGGCGGAGATGTTTAGCCAATCTAAAGCGACTTTTTCGCGATCTTGGGTGTCGGGCATCTGTTGCACCAGTATGCCGCTGACACCGTTCGCGCTGGCCGCAAGCTTGATTTTCGTCGGCAATTGCTCAGACTTTTCAAAGTAGTACTCCAAACATTGACTTAACTGCTCGCCCTCGAGCGGCACTATTCCCTGATAGCGCTCGCCTTTATCGGGTTCGATGGTAATAGCAAGCGTCGCCGAGCCGACTAAACTGGCTAATCCCACCAAGTTGTCACAGGACTCTAGATCGCCATGGACAATGCCGCGCAGCCCCCCATCGCTGCTGCACTCAGCCATAATGGTTGTCACGGGGCCGCGACCTTTGGCCTGAAGTATCACCCGGCCACTGTATTTGAGCGTGGCGCCGAGGAGGCTGACGGCGGCCAAGAATTCGCTGAACACAAGGGCGACGCTTGGCGGGTAATGGTGCTGCGCGAGGATCTCACTTTGGCTGGCAGCCAATGTGGTTATCTGCCCTCTAATATCCATGTCTTGAAAAATAAATGCCTGTAATTTGTCCTGATGCTGCATACCTTATTCGTACCTTTGCGGATGATTTATTGATCTAGAAATTGGTGTATTTGCCGGCGCTGTTTTTTGTTGGGGCGAATGGTTTGCGGCATCGATTGGTTGAGCGCCTTGCGTTCGGCTTGGTTTTTTTCGCGTTGCGCTAGGCTATCAGCCGTTTCAGCATAGAGCATCTGCGCTTCGCTGGCACCGCGTCGCTGTTCCGAAAGCGTTAGGACATTGACCGTTTTGTCATCCAACCCCTGGCGAATGGTTAGAACTTGGCCGATCTCGAGCAGTCGGCTCGGTTTAATTTTTTGCCCCATTATCTTGATCTTCCCGCTCTCGATGGCATTTTTTGCAAGCGAGCGAGTTTTGAAAAACCGGGCCGCCCAGAGCCATTTGTCGACGCGCGTTCCCGTGGTCATCTAACCCCCACGCGCTGGTGAAAAGAGGTCTTGAAAATTTTCGATGGCGGCAAATTGCGAATTCTGGCTGCTGCGTTGCTGGCTGTCCGGTTGAGCAATGCTGCGCAGGTAAGCGATGCCATAGCGATGCGCCGCGTTTAGAACGGTCTCCGAATCGTCGATAAATAGGGCCTTTTTCGGGTTAAAGTTAATCTGCGATTTCAGCGCCTGCCAAAATTCTGGTTGCTCTTTGGCATAGCCATAATCTTGGGACGAAACCACATGTTCGAAGTGCCCGGCGATTGCTGTTTGAGAGAATTTAAGTTGGATGCTTTTGCGATCGGCGTTGGTCACCAAAAGCGGTTTTTTACCCTTTCTGGCTAATGCATCAAGAAACTCGAGAGCCTGTGGGCGTTCGTTAATGAGGTGTTTGATCTCGCCTTTGAGCGCGATAATATCGACTCCAAACTCGCCTGACCAAAAGTCGGTCGAATACCATTTTAGCGTACCGCGGCGGGCCATCAGTCGATCGTGTATCTGCGGTGTAACGACCGCCGGGTCCAAATTGAAGCGTTCGGCATAGCGCGTCGGCAGATGGGTCAGCCAAAAATAATTATCGAAGTGTAAATCTAGCAATGTGCCGTCCATATCGAGTAGTACCGTATCGATATTTGACCAATCTAACAACATTGAGGATCCTCTGGAAATGTGACGGCACAGTGCAGTATCATCAGTGCTGGGTCGGCGAACGCTCAAACGGGTCGGAACGCTCCAAGTTCGTTTTAACGCGAGAAACTATAACATGGATTGGAAATTAATAGACGCCGTGGCGGAACTAGCCGTAGAGGCTGGTAATGCGATTCTAGAGATTTATAACAGCGATGATCTCGGTGTTAGTCAAAAAACTGATGGGTCGCCACTGACCGCTGCTGATATGGCGGCACACCGTCTATTGGTGGCAGGGTTACAAGCGCTGGAACCGGATACCCCGGTGTTATCGGAAGAATCTGCGGCGGTGGGTGCCGAGGTGCGCAACCTCTGGCAGCGCTATTGGCTAGTCGATCCCCTCGACGGAACCGCCGAGTTCGTTAATAAAAATGGTGAGTTTACCGTGAATGTGGCGCTCATAGAAAACCATCGGCCGATCATGGGAGTGGTGCATACGCCGGTTCAGGGTGTAACCTACTTAGGTAGCGCGTCACTCGGTGCCTATCGGCGCGATGATCAGGGGCAGCAGGCTATTAAGGCGCGTAGCGTGGCTTCAGTGGTGGATGTCAACCAGCCGCTGGTGTTGATGGTGAGCCGACGTCACGGTGATACAGAAGTGGCCCAATTGGTCGAAAAAATTAACCGACAACTGGGCGGTTGCAGCGTAAAAAATGTCGGTAGTTCGCTTAAAATCTGCATGATCGCCGAGGGCCATGCAGATCTTTATCCCCGGTTGGCGCCGACCTGTGAATGGGACACCGCTGCCGCTCAGGCTGTGCTCGAGGCAGCTGGAGGTGCAATTGTCGACCTAGACTTTAGGCTTCTTAGTTACAATTCGAAAGCAGATTTGCTCAACCCATTTTTTTATGCGATCGGCGATACCGGATTCGACTGGCCGGGACTGATCAATTAGTGATTGACATGGGCGGTCGATGAGGTCAAAGCAAGTCGTCTGGTAGAGGGTTTTGCTCACCATTGGGCAACGAAGAGGTATTGCGCTGCAGTTCTGGGACGTTTTCGCTTTTAAAATATTCGAACACTCCCTGTTCTTCGGGATCGATACGCTCACCGGTTTCGGTATCTATTTTGACGCGCACGATTCCGTTGGGTTGCGGGTGCTCTAGCTCGGGCCTACCCTCTAATGCGGCGGCCATAAAATCGATCCAGATAGGCAGCGCCGCTGAACCACCATATTCATTTCTACCGATGATAGAGTTGTCGTCAAAGCCAACCCAGGCTGTGACCGCTAAATCCGATGAATAGCCAGAAAACCAGGCGTCGCGGGGACCGTTTGTGGTGCCGGTTTTACCGCCTAAATCGCTCCTCTCAAGGGCTTTTGCCTTTACCCCAGTGCCCCTTAAAATAACATCTTTAAGGATTGAGTCGATCAGGAAAGCGGAGCGGGAATCGAGCACTTGAGTGGCAGCTTTAAGCGTCTTAGGCCGATTTTTTTGCAGCGCTAATTTAATGATCTGTTGGCTCTTGCGGTCGCTTGCCGATAATTTTTCGCGGGCTAGTTGATCGAACAAATCCTCTAACTCGACGTCTAGGCTGTCTGCGCTGTTGGCTGGTGAGTTGCCGATGGCGATTGCGCAATCGGCGCAGAGCGTTTCTGTTTGATAGACGATATTGCCCTTGCGGTCGATAATTTTATCGACAATGTATGGCTTGACCCGATAGCCGCCATTGGCAAAAACTGCGTAGCCAGAGGCTATTTGCAGCGGCGTCAGTGCATGGCTACCCAGCGCAAGCGATAAGTCGAGGGGCATTTCTCCAGTTTCAAAGCCGAAATCTTGCAGGCCCTCGAGGGCTCGATCGATACCGAGGCGGCGCAGCAGGCGGATCGATACAAGATTTCGCGATCGATAGAGCCCGACCCGCAATCTCGTTGGGCCATAGAACTTACCGCCGTCGTTTTCGGGTCTCCAGGTATCCTCAAGTTTGCTGTCGTTGAACACCACCGGTGCATCGTTGAACAATGTGGCGGCGGTAAAGCCACTGCGCAGAGCAATGGCGTACAAAAAGGGTTTGAAGTTTGATCCGGGTTGTCTAGTCGCCTGAGTAACCCGATTAAAGTTACTCTGGGTATAGTCGAAGCCTCCAACCAGCGCACGAATGGCGCCGTCACGGGGCGCTAAGGCGACCATTGCTGCCTGCGCGTCCGGTAGTTGTGCGAGTTGTAAGCGGCCGGTATCGTCGCGCGTTACGCGAATTAAATCGCCGCTGGTTAACAGCGCCTGTGCGGAGGTGATAGGTGCCGACAGCGCATTGACGGTCTTGTACAGTCGCGTACCCTCTATACCACCAGTCCATTCGAGCCTGTGCAGACGGTCGTCGCGATCGACGAGTATTGCGTAGTCGTCTTCCACCTCGGCTACAATCATCGCTTCTAGGCCGGCAAAAGTGGGCGTTTCTTGCAAGATCTCCAGCCATTTTGCCGGGTCGACGGAAGATCGTTCCGCCCCTCGATAGCCGTGCCGTTTGTCGTAGGTCAATATGCCCGACTGGACTGCCGCCACCGCCTGACGTTGCATTTGCGAATCGATCGAGGTGATCACCGTATAGCCTTTAGTGTAGGCTTTTAAACCAAATTTTTCGATCACCTGCTGGCGCACGAGTTCTGCTGCATAGGCCGCGCCCGGTTGCGATATGGAGCCGTGGTAGGAGGCATTATCCGGTTCGCTGATGGCGTTTTGATATTCCAGTTGATCGATATTGCCGAGTGTCAACATTCGCCCTAATATCCAGTCGCGCCGCTGCATTGCGCGCTCTGAATTGGCCAGTGGGTTATACCTTGACGGTGCTTTGGGAAGGCCGGCGATCATTGCAATTTCAGCAAGACTCAATTGTTCGAGAGTCTTACCATAGTAAACTTGAGCGGCGGCACCGACACCATAGGCGCGGTTGCCCATGTAAATTTTGTTCGCGTAAAGCGACAGTATCTGTTGTTTTGTAAGTTCATCTTCGATTCTGAGTGCGAGCAATATTTCGTTAAATTTGCGGGTAAACTCCTGCCGTTTGGTGAGAAAGAAGTTGCGCGCCACCTGCATCGTGATGGTGCTACCGCCACTGCGAATCGATCCGGTGCGGGCCAACTCCAGGGCAGCCCTTGCAAGGCCGGAGATAGCAATGCCGCCATGCTCAAAAAAGCTCGCGTCTTCGGCGGCTAGAAATGCGTCCACCATGGCGTTGGGAATTTGATCAAAGGATACCGGGTTGCGCTTTTTTTCTCCAAACTCGGCTATGACTTTGAGGTCTTGCGAGTAGATTCGCAATGGAATTTGCAGCTCTATCTCTTTGAGTTCCTCAACCGACGGCAATTTTGGACTGAGGTAAAGGTACAGGCACGACATAACAACGAGCGCTCCGCCGCCACATAATAGCGTCGAGAAAAGCGTAAAAACCCATAATTTTCGGTATTTTTCAAACATTGCAGTCGGGAACTCAAAGGCCTGTTTGATTTATTATAGTTGGTTGAGAATGTGAAGTGCATCATTTGCATGCTAAACCTTTTTTGTTAACGTTATTGTTACATTATCGCTCTCCCTACGGGAGGTCTCTAGCCATGCAATTTATGCGTTTGGCCGGCAGTGCAAGCGGTTCTTCGCTGGGCATTAATATTTCAACGTCATCGGTCACGGTGATCGAGCTTGCCAAGTTTGAAAATACTTTGTCATTGCAGGCCTTTTGCCGATTGCCGTTCCCGGCAGAAAGTCCCTTTGCGCAAGCACCCGATGCCACCAGTACGCGTGCGCGGGTGCTGGCAGACGCCCTTCGGATATCGGCTGCCAGCAGCAGTTGCGCAGTGTCGGCGCTCGGTCGGGGGTGCGTCGCCAAGCATCTCGATCTGCCGCAAGAGTTGAGTGGCGAGTCTTTGCAGGCGGCGATGGAAATCGAAGCTGAGAAATATTTCCCATTCCCTATTCAGGAAGCGATGTTTGACTACCGTCGTTCGACATCGATCGGTTCGCCTGCGGTACCGATGTTATTAGTGGGTTGCCGAAAAGATACCCTCTCTTTGGTGCGAACAATGTTTCAAACTGCGGGGGTTCAGCTACGGGCAGTCGAAACTGAGGAGTTGGCAATAGAGCGAGCCTGCCGAATGTTGCCGCAATTTGCCAATATGTCGCAACGGTGTCATGTGGTGGTGAATATTTGCACGCGACATTTTTGTCTTTTGCTCCTGTTGCATGGCCGGATTGTCTACAGTCAGCGGTGCGCCCGCCGTGATGTTTCAAGCCCTGAAATTAGCCGCAGCGCACCTGTTTCTGAGGCGCTTATTTCCGAGGCATTAATTGAGCGCTCTGCCGCAGATATATCGACTATGTTAACCGTCGATAGTCTGGCTCCATGCAACGGTTTTAACGCGGAGTTGGTGGCGTCGCTGTCAACTGCTTTACGTTTTTGCCACAGTACCTTTGGCGATTTAAAGGTAGAAAAAATTTCGCTTTGCGGCGCAGTGCCCTGGCCGGCGAGCCTCGTCGAATCAATCCAGACCAGTGTCGGCCTTAGCGTCGAATTTATACAACCGCTGCGCGATATGTCATTGGCCGATCATCTAGCTATTGACCCTGTCGATGCGGACGACTCTTCACTGTTGATTGCAATCGGTCTTGCGCTCAGGGGGGATGGTGTCGTTGGGGATATCAATTTACTGCCATGGAGAAAATCGCAGTGCGCTCAGGTACGCAAATTCAGATGGATCTATGGCGGCACCGGTTTAGTTGGCGCGCTCATTATCCTGCTCTTATGGAGCAGATTGTTGTTGTCGCAAATCGACATTCAAACTGAGAAAAATACCGAACTTCTCAGGCAGCGCACAATTCTCGATGAGACGGTGAGTCACGCCGTTGCCGCTGCCGGAGAGGAATCTTGGCGACAAAATGAGGCATTACTGCCGCATTACCCGCGATGGTTGGAGTTGCTCATGGGCTTGGCGGTGGCCACGCCAGTGGACGTTTCTGTGGAGCGATTACACAGTTTCAACGGTCAACTTGAGCTGTCTAGGTTGGCGCGGTCGCGACGCGGAGTGATTACTCTAGTGAGCAACTTGGCGCGCACCGACGGCTATACGTCGGTGCGTCTTGCGTCGATAAAACCGGCGGTGAAGCTGGGACAGGGAGTGACTGAATTTAGGCTAATTGGCCAGTTGGATGATATGGCCTGCATGGATGAATCGAGTTGCTAGAACTTCTATTGGGATGAAAATACTATGGCATCAACGCGAGCCAAAGAGCGTAATCAACTCGTTGCCAACGTCTCTTTACCCATCGCGGCGGTGGTGACGCCGGTTGTGTGCCGCGCATTGGGTGTACTTTTCGTCCTGCTGGCGGTTGGATATATCGCCTTGATTGGAGATTTGCAGAGTGAATTATATTCATCGCGAGAGCATGGCGGCACGCTGCTTGCAGACATCCGCGTAAAAACCATGGATTTAACCTCGCTCCCTATTCGGGCCCATCAGGATGTAGGTTTGACCTCAATTCAATCGAGGGGAATGCCAGTGCAAAAGAAGCATGATGATACGACGCTTATCGATGATCTGTCGGTGTTGGCCGAGCATGCTGGCCTTGACATCTCTGCTATCTCGCTGGGCACAGCGCGACTGCAACGGTTTTATCGACAATTACCGGTCGATATTCAGGCGCATGGCGATTTCGCTCAACTGGCACGGTTTGTCGGCGCGGTGGAGAGTATGAACCACTGGGTGGTGTTTAAGGATATTGATATTGTGCGCGACAAATCCGAGCGCTTGGCGCTGGATCTGCACGCGCTCAGTTACACGCAGTCCCCCGAAAGTGATGGCCTTTAGTGAGCCGTCGGTCTGGGCGGATAATCGGGTTAAAAAGCCGAGTAACGGTTGTTTGCATACTTTTAGTTGTGGTTTTGACAACCCTATCTGCCGACGCGTTTAGCGCACAGCAATCGCCGTCCAAAGAAGCGCAAGCAAGTCCATTAAACAGCGATATCGAATCATCTGAAGAGGCCCATTCAACCGTCGAAAAACTGATGCAATTGCGCAGTCCATTTAGCGTCTTTTCAGTGAACATGGAGGCAGAGCGCGCTGGGGAAGGCGATTTTACGGCGATGGTAGTGGCCGACATGACCATGGTTGGTAGTCTAGTTTACCGCGACCAGCGCTGGGCGCTTATGCGCGCCGTCGATGGCGCGACTCACCGTATCCAAGAGGGCCAAGAGATTGGCGCAAAGGGCGTGCGAGTGCTGCTGATAACCCCGTTGTCAGTGATTTTTTCAGAACCGTTCGAGGATGCGTCAGGCGCACAAAAAATGCGCT
>CAJIZO010000206.1 GCA_905181995.1 Flavobacteriaceae bacterium TMED48 | reverse complement strand
CATGCCCATGCCCACTCCCATGCCTAGGGCTTTTACTTTGTGCTTTCGCCTTTTTGCCTTTGGCAGCCGTCGATCTCGCCTCGAGCTGTTAGATGACCTCGAGCTGTTAGATGACGTTGCCTAGGCCTTAAAGCCTGACGTATTGGCTCTAATAGTTCAATGTAAATCACCGTTATTAAAGCCCTGAGAGGTGTTTTTGTCCGCGCTTGACGGCAGTATTTCAAGCTAGTGCTAGGCCGGCGAACCGTGGCTGGCGGTGCATGCCTTCAATCTCGAACAAGCGCTTCGCAAGGGCCCGCATACGCTGACGAAAGAATCCGAGAATCTTCTAGCAAAAACCGGCAAATTGATCGGTACGCCGAACATGGTTTAGTCGGTGCTGGCGAACGCTCATTTGCCGTGGCCGACGGTGACGCTGTCGGATAGCAACCCCCTGCGGATCAGCCAGTCGGGCTAAAGAGCGGGCATATACCCCCTGTTTTACTATGATTTTTATATCTTCCAATAGGCAACGTCAATCACTGCGGCGATGGGTTTGGCGGAAAAGATCGTCAGTGATGATCCGTAGGCGCAGCGAGACTTTATTCAATTACTTAAAGCGGGTGGTTCAAACTAGCCCCATGTGTTGATGAAAAGGCCAGTGTGGATATGGCGACAGCGGCGTCGTATCGCGCATTGGTTGGGCGCTTGAACGCTATTATGGACGTGATGGAGGCGCTGTTGGATCGCCGTTGAGTGCGCGCGTAAACGCCGCGGGCTGCCAACTTGCGCCATGGTTTTGAGCGATCGTTTTTCGCCATGGTTTTGAGTCATAGTTACGAGCGATAGTTACGAGCTATGGTTGTGAGCGATAGTTACGAGCGATAGTTTCGAGTAATGGTTGTCAGCGATAGTTTCGCGAAGAGCGCCTTGGTGAGCGGGGAGCCTGACAGCGTGCGTCGCGCTTAACTAAAATCTTTATCTTCGAGCAGCGGCGTTTGAGTGATGTCAAGATGGGTTAGAAAATTGTTCTTGCAGTAGAGCATTTTTAGTTGCGGGGTGTGGGAGAGGTCGAGTTCGTGCAACTGATTGTTGCGACAACTGAGCTTTTGCAGTCGCGGTAATCCGGTTAGATCGAGCTGGGTCAATTGGTTGGCGTAACAGCACAGCGAAGTCAGTTCTGGGTTGCGGCTTAGTTGCAGCGCGCTGAGGTGGTTCCAGTCACAAAACAGCTTACTCAGTTTTGGCGTATTCGCCAAATCGAGATCGGTCAGGCGATTTTTGTAACAGAATAGTCGAGTGAGCTTGGGTACCTGAGACAGGTCGAGTTCGCTCAGTTGATTACCGCCGCAGTGCAACAATTCGAGATCAGGCACTGCCGACAAATCGAGCTCAGCGAGCTGATTGTTGTAGCAGAAGAGCCTTTTCAACGCCGGCGTATGCGCCAGGTCGAGGCTGCTAAGGTGGTTACTTGAGCAGTCCAGCACCTCTAAATTAGGGTAGCGCGATAGGTCCAGCTCTGCGAGTTTTCGACGGCTTAGATCTAGCTCCCGGGTCGACGGGTGTGCCTCGGTGCCCGAGGCGGTTGACGAATAGTGGCCGCCGCCCGGCGATGACGATGATGGCTCAGACTGATCGCCCGCCGTTGTCACCAATTCAAGTTTCGATTCACCTTGCATCGCGCTGCTCCGCTTTCGGTTCATTTTTCGTCGTTGTCGTTATAAATAGCTTGGTATATAAATAGCTTGGTAAATAAACAGCTCGGTAAATAAACAGCTCGGTTAATCAATAGCTCGGTTAATCAATAGCTATGCCAATCGCCGATGCCATCCATCGAGGCTATTGATTAAAGCACAAGCCCGTTTAGCCTGTAAAATACCCGTTGGGGCAGGTCAGCTCGCTAATGACCGACACGCCAGCGTGGCAAACACGACATTCAGCAGCCTTGGGTCGTCGCTAGGGTAGGCCGAGTAATTTGTGGGTCTGTAAACTCAGGTTCCAACGCGGATGCTTTAGGCAGTAGTCGACGGTATTGGCGACATGCTGTGGTTGGTTTTCGTCGTGAAGTGGCTGTAAAAATAAGTGGTCAAACTGACAGGCGGTAAAATCCGCCGGTTGATGTCCGTCCTGTGGGTACACCAGTTTGAGTTCGTCGCCGGCTTCAACCACTAATTTAGCCCCGGCCTTTGGGCTCACGCAAATCCAGTCGATACCGTCTGGCACCGGCAGTGTACCGTTGGTTTCAATCGCAATTTCGATGCCCTGCGCGTGGAGGGCATCGATCAATGGCGTATCCAGTTGCAACAGGGGTTCACCTCCCGTACAGACGACGTAGGGATGGGTGTTGTCGGCGATATTTTGCGGCCAAAACGATTTTATCCGCACCGCCAGTTGGCTAGCGTCGGCAAAGCTGCCACCGCCATCGCCGTCGGTGCCAACAAAGTCGGTATCGCAGAACTGGCAAATTGCATCGGCGCGGTGCTGTTCTTTACCGCTCCAGAGGTTGCAGCCGGAAAAACGACAAAATATCGCCGGTCTGCCAGCGTGTGCACCTTCGCCTTGGAGTGAGTAAAAAATCTCTTTGACTGCGTACGCCATGGTGTTTTTCAAATGCCTTTAAAGTGTCATTAGTGGCCATTGTCGGCGGTTTTAAACACGCCATAAAACGCGTA
>CAJIZO010000205.1 GCA_905181995.1 Flavobacteriaceae bacterium TMED48 | reverse complement strand
CCGGCTATAAAAATTATTCCGGCCTGATCAACACAGCGATTAACCGCCGCTTGCTGCAGGAGTCGCCCCTGAGGTGACAGGTATATCACACGGTGCTGGTCGTCCCCCATCCACGCTCGAGCGGCGTCCAAAGCCTGCCGCAGCGGCTCGACCATCATCAACATGCCGGGGCCGCCGCCGTAGGGCCGCGCATCCACCGTACGGTGTTTGTCGGTGGTGTAATCGCGCGGATTAAACGCCTCAATCGACACCATTCCCTGCTTCACTGCCCTGCCACTGACACCAAAACCCGTCAGCGCCTCGAGCATGCCTGGGAAGAGCGTAATCACTGCAATCTTCATAGGTCACTACCGGGCTGCAACAACACCACTAAAAATCTGGGTCCCACTGTACTTCTATTGTGCGCTTCTCAACGTCGACCATCGAGACATAAGCTTCAGCGTAGGGGATCAACCGCTCTCGTCGATCGGAGTCGGCGTCATCTTCGCGCACCACCAATACGTCATTGGCACCCGTTGCCAATACCGACACTACCGAGCCGAGCACCGTCGCTACCCCTTCGAAGTGGCTGGTCACCTGAAGGCCAATCAACTCGTGCCAATAAGTCTCACTGGCATCGAGTTTTGGCAAAGCGTCTGCAGCTACGCAGATATCCAAACCGCACCATTGGCGCGCCTTATCTCTGTCGTCGAGACCTTCGAGGTGAACGATTAACCCGTTGAGTCCTCTGTGGGTGACGCGTTTCCAGTCGTCAACTGGAAGTTCTACCCACTGACCATCCAGCTCTACCCACCAGGGTCGATATTCGATCAAGGTGTCGATATGCTCAGTATATGAGCGCACTTTCAACCAACCGCGAATTCCGTGAACCGAGGCTACCCTGCCCACGACTAGACTTGGTTTCAGTGGATCACCGTCGACCATAGTCGAACGCTCTAAGCGGCGAGTTTGGCTGCCTCTTTGAGTAACGCAGAGACGCGATCGCTAACCTGCGCGCCCTGGCCACGCCAGTATGCCGCACGCTCTAGGTCAACGCGCAAACGAACTTCTGCGCCTCTGGCAACCGGGTTAAAGAATCCGATACGCTCAATATAACGAGCGTCTCGCGCATTGCGAGAATCCGACACTGTGACATGATAAAATGGACGCTTTTTAGCGCCGCCGCGAGCCAATCTTATTGTTACCATCTACTAAAATCCTGTATTTATCGGGCCATGATCCGCTGTGAGAGCATTTACCAATGTCGGTTGACACCTTTTAAACTCGATACGCATAGATCGCGAAAAGCGCGGTATATTACGCCAAACAGCAACAAAAAGAAACCCTTATCTCACCACTAAACCGAGGCCACGCAAGCCACAAAAATGTCTTGGACAAGCGACTATGGCATTTAAAACTTTGGCATCCCGCCCGGCGGCAAGCCACCGCCGGGAGCGCCCATGCCAGACAGACCGCGCATCATGTTCTGCATCCCCTTGCCCTTCATTTTTTTCATCATCTTACCCATCTGCTTGTGTTGTTTTAGCAGGCGATTAAGATCCTGTATGCTGGTGCCAGACCCCAGCGTAATGCGTCGCTTTCGCGAACCGTTGAGAATATCTGGATTGCGTCGTTCGGCTGCCGTCATCGAATCTATAATGACTTCCATACGACCAAATTGACTGGTCACATTCGACTGCTGCGCCATTTGCGCCATGTTGCCCATCCCCGGCAATTTGTCCATCAAACCGCTCATGCCGCCCATATCTTGCATCTGTCTGAGCTGATCGCGCAGGTCTTCGAGATCAAAACCTTTACCTCGCGCGACTTTATTGGCCAACTTTTGGGCCTTCTTTTTGTCGACTTTGCGCTCAACCTCTTCGATCAGCGAGAGCATGTCACCCATGCCCAAGATCCGCGAGGCTATTCTCTCGGGATAGAACGGCTCAAGCGCATCAGTCTTTTCACCGACACCGATAAATTTGATCGGTTTCCCGGTCACTTGGCGCACCGACAGCGCGGCACCCCCGCGGGCATCACCATCGACCTTGGTCAGAATCACGCCGGTCAAGGGCAGCGCACGATCAAACGCCTGAGCGGTCACCACCGCATCCTGCCCGATCATTGCATCGATCACGAACAGCGTTTCCACTGGTTTAGCCACCGCGTGAATAGAAATGATTTCCGCCATCAACTGATCATCGACGTGCAGCCTCCCGGCGGTATCGATGATTAACACATCGGCAAATTGGGTCTTAGCTGCCTGCAGAGCACCGGCTACGATACGCTCGGGCTTTTCACTCGCCGCACTGGGGTGAAACAATGCACCAACATCCGCCGCCAGCACCTGCAACTGGGTAATAGCTGCAGGGCGATAGACATCCGCCGACACCAACATGACTTTCTTTTTATCGCGCTCTTGGAGATAGCGAGCCAACTTCGCGACTGAGGTGGTTTTACCCGCTCCTTGCAGACCGGCAACCAGGATCACCGCGGGTGGTTGCGCGGCAAGATCGAGCGATTGATTTTCCTCGCCCATTACCGCCACCAATTCGGCCTGAACAATTTTTAGAAACTGCTGTCCCGGATTGAGGCTGCTCTTGACCTCCTGGCCTAGCGCCCGCAGGCGTACCTGTTCGACAAAGCTCTTGACCACCGGCAGCGCGACATCGGCCTCCAACAGCGCCATGCGCACAGCCCGCAGAGTCTCCTCAATATTACTTTCGCTGAGACTGGCCTTGCCAGATATTTTTTTCAAACTTGCGGCCAAGCGTTCACTTAAATTCTCAAACATCGCCACGACGACTTACCTCCGATTCGAATTATCCGACATTATACCCAAAATTTTCTCATGCACTTCACCCGGACTACGGAATATGCCACACTCAAAACTTTGCGGCGGTAGTGGCACGACATGACGACTTTAATCCCTGGCCTGATGGCGATTGCACTTTACAGCGGTGGTTTTGCATACCACCTGCTCAAGGTGCGCAGGGATCCGCATTTCAATGCCCTGCGGCTGCAGATTGTCACCGCATTAGCGCTGGTAGCGCATACGCTTGCCGTGCTGAATTTTTTGCTGCAGCCCGAGGGACTCGATCTTGGCTTACTGAAGGTCTTTTCGCTGATTTCGCTGGCAATCAATACCATGGTATTCGTCAGCGGTCTGACCAAGATTCAACACAGCCTATATCTACTGCTATTTCCCATTGCCGCAACCACACTATTGTTGACCACCCTCTATCCAAGCAGTAAACCGGTGATGACGCTATCCCATGGCATGCAAGCACACGTCATCGTGTCGATACTGGCCTATAGCCTGCTGGCAATCGCCGCGCTACAGGCACTACTGATTGGTTTTCAAGATTGGCTGCTAAAAAACAAGCGTCAAAATGCGCTGATAAAAACCTTGCCGCCCCTGCAGACAATGGAGCACCTACTATTTGAAATTATTTGGGTCGGAGAGATCTTTTTAACGCTTTCTCTGATTTCAGGATTTATTTTTTACGATGATTTCTTTGCACAAAAGCTCCTGCATAAAGTAGTTTTCAGCGTCATTGCCTGGCTATTTTATGCACTTTTACTGTGCGGCAGACACTATTGGGGTTGGCGTGGTCGCACCGCGACAAGGCTGACATGGGCGGGTTTTCTAAGCGTTCTAACGGGTTTTATTGGCTCCAAATTTGTACTCGAATTCATCCTCACACAGCCAATCAATTCAACCCTTTAAAAAGTCTATTGCCAAAAGCCATCAACTGATACACCATGGTGGGCCTAAAATTTATAGGCCACGCATACTTGGACGCTGCCAACCCTTGGGTCCTTTGGACAACACTGGTCATACTTCTGCTGGTTTCAGCATTCTTTTCCGGCTCAGAAACCGGCATGATGTCGCTCAATCGCTATCGACTCCGCCACCAGAGTAAAAAAAGCGCCGGCGCGCGAAGAGCCGCAAAACTGCTTGCCAAACCGGACAAGCTGATTGGCCTGATCCTGATCGGCAACAACGCAGTCAATATTCTCGCCGCTATTATTGCCAATATGTTGGCGGTTCTCTACGTCGGCCCCGCCGCCGCACCTTGGGTCGCAACCGCCACCTTAACCATCTTGGTCCTGGTGTTTTCAGAGGTCACCCCGAAGAGTATTGCTGCGCAGAACCCTGAGTGGTTTGCGTTTAAAGCCAGTCATCTTTTGAAGCCGATGCTGCAAGTGCTATCACCGCTAGTGTGGATGATCAATCAACTGACCAACAGCCTGATTAGTCTGCTCGGATTTGACCCCAACAAGAACCGCGACGATGGACTGGACACCGAAGAATTAAAGTCGTTAGTCGACAGCTCCGGTCATAAGATATCGGATAACCATCAGCGGATGTTGAAGGGCATTCTGGATTTAGAAAACGTCACCGTCGAGGATATAATGATACCGCGGACCGAAGTCGTCGGACTCGATTTGGAGAGTCCAATAGACGACTTAATGGCGCAGATATTTGCATCGGAGTACAGCCGCTTGCCCGTCTATGACGGCGATATTAACAATGTCGTTGGATTATTTCAGGTCCGCAAGGGTCACCACCTGCTGCGATCAGAGACGCTAACGCACAACGCCATTAAACGCTTTTCGGAGGAGCCCTACTTTATTCCGGAAAGCACCAGCCTGACCACACAACTGCTCAATTTTCAAAAAACCCGCCGCCGCTTCGGAATTGTTGTCGACGAGTACGGCGAGGTCCAGGGCCTGGTCACGCTGGAAGATATTCTCGAAGAAATCGTCGGTGATTTTACCAGCCACGCCGCCAATCAAGATCACGATATCGTCGTGCATCGCAATGGGGGTTACCTGATAGACGGCGCTGCAACCATCCGCGATATCAATAAGTCGACGGGGTGGAGCCTGCCCACCGACGGACCAAAGACGCTCAACGGACTGGCGCTAGAACAGTTGGAACGGATGCCAGACGGCAACGTGAGTTTTCGGGTCGATCGCTATCGATTCGAAACCGAGGAATACAATACCGTCATGATTACCAAGTTTGTCGGCGTCTGCCTCGAGGTCGAGGAGACCGAAGAGCCGTAAAAGCCCCGCCGCAACAAGCCGCAGCCTCGCTGCGGGGGCGAATTTTGAATCGGCCAGTTCACACCAGCAGCGCGCACCAACCTAGCCCGATTGGGCGTCGCGCTCTTCGCGTTCGCTGCAGAGCGCCAACACCTCGCGCCGACCGGCATTATCGAGGCCCCGCCACTGGAAGATTTCGTGGCTGGTTCTAAAGCAGCCAACGCAGACCTTATCCGCATTCAAGGTGCAAATCCCCGTGCAGGGCGAGGCCACCGGTTGCTCGTTTATCACCGAACCACCTCCCGGCAATCGACCTTCATCGATGCCGCCACGTCGACATAATGACGCGCTGAATGCAGTAACAATGTCCGCGTCTGCGCATCAATTTGACGAATGATTTTGCCCGGCGAACCGACCACCATCGATCCATCGGGTATATCGGAACCCGCTTTAATCAGCGTGTTGGCGCCAATCAAACAATCATTGCCTATCCGCGCACCGTCTAAAATAACCGCGTTAATGCCGATCAATGTACGGTCACCGATCGAACGCCCATGCAGCATCGCATGGTGCCCGACGGTGACGTCTTCACCGATGCTCATCGGCTGTCCAACATCCGCATGCACCACCGCACCGTCTTGGATGTTTGAGCGCGCGCCCAGTTCGATCAGATCGCAATCGCCCCTAATCACCGCATTGAACCAGACGCTTGCCTGCGCCTTTATGATCACCGCGCCGATAATATCCGCACTCGCTGCGATAAACGCGCTGTCATCAATACTCGGGCAGTCGTCGCCAAATGTATAAATCATTTTTTCGTTTGCCTATCTGCGTTGTTTGTCCCAGCTCAACTGGGTAGCTTTGGGTAGTCTAAGTCGATAGCGGCCGACATACTAGCGTTTAACATATCCACTAATACCTTTAGGGTAAAGCCCCAAACCCGGTATCCGGCGAAATCTAGATGCGGTAATCTATAGTTTTTAGCCTGGTGTTCAAAGGTGAAATACCCGTAGTTTTTGGGCTCTAACAAATAGCGCACTGGAACGCGAAAAATTGCCGCAATTTCAGCCGGTGCTGGAATCAATGCGCCGTCGCTTTGCATCAACCCAACAAATGGTGTGACAGTGACGCGTCCGCGCATCGGTGACGCGTCCGGCAATGTCGCAAGTGGGTCGACAGCGCCGACCTCGACACCGATTTCTTCCTCTGCCTCGCGCAGAGCCGTCATCAACAAATCGCCATCGTCGACTTCCCACATCCCGCCGGGGAAGGCCACTTCGCCGGGGTGGTGATTGACTTGGTTAGAGCGCTGCGTCAAAAGAATCGACGGATCCTCCGCTGGCCCGCAAAGGAGCAGTAATACCGCCGCGTGCGCGACATCGCTACTAGGATCTGGGCGCGGCCTAGTGAGGGGGAAAATTTTTAAATTTTGCATAAGTGTTTCAAGCATTAGTGCATTATACTCTGGGTTTAGGTCGGGTTGAAAATGCCATGAAGTACTGCTCCAATTGCGGCGATCCAGTCGTTAGCGAAATTCCCGTTGGCGACAACCGCCCACGCTTTACGTGCCATTCGTGCGAGCTGGTGCATTACCAAAATCCCCGGGTTATCGTCGGTGTGTTGCCTGTTTATGAAGACAAAATATTGCTTTGCCGACGTGCTATCGAACCGCGATTAGGTTTGTGGACACTCCCAGCGGGGTTTTTAGAGAATGGCGAATCTACGCTGGACGGTGCCCTTCGCGAGTGCTATGAAGAATCCTACGCGACCGTCGTAGACGCCGAACTCTATGCACTATTCGATATACCTCAAATACACCAAGTATACGTTTTCTATCGGGCTAAAATGGAGCGGCCAGAATACGCAGTGAGCTCTGAGTCATCCGAAGTAGCGCTGTTTGCTGAAAGCCAAATACCTTGGGACGAACTGGCATTTCCAGTGGTTGAAAAAGCTTTAATGTACTTTTTTGAGGATCGAAAAAGCGGGCAATTCAGCGTCAAGCGCGACCAGATTCAGAAACCTTGGAAAAGTGCTCGAAACGCCTAGGCAGCAACCCAACCGACGACTCGAGCCGCCGGGTACCAACAGGCGGCATTAAACGTCGCCAGAGGTCGCTATTGATCGGCACTGGACGCGTCAACAGCCTCGTCTATAATCGGCTTTAACTCACCGTTGTCGTGCATTTCGGTGATGATATCGCAACCTCCCAACAATTCCCCACCGACCCATAACTGGGGAAACGTCGGCCAGTTGCCATAGGTTGGTAAATTGGCGCGTATTTCCGGGTTTGAAAGCACATCGACGTAGGCAAATTTCTGCCCACAGCCAATCACAGCCTGCACGGTCTTCGCGGAAAACCCACATTGCGGTTGATTGGGCGAGCCCTTCATATACAAGATAACCGTATTGTTCTCCACCTGCTCGCGGATACTGTCCATTATGTCCATGTCGTTCTTCGCCTTTAGATCAAGGTTAAATAAGCGGCAATGGTACCCTTTTAAAGTCCAATCGGACAGCCCGCAGGCCTCAATCGGAAAGATTAATTGAGATACCCACTAGACTTTCGAAAGGTGATCATCGCGACACTGCTATCGATTAACCGCGGCGTGCTTGGCCTCTCAACACTGGGGGTTGAGCCACAGTAATGGGCGCTGGCGCAAGAAAAGTGACCATGGAAAATTGCCTCGGATAGCAAACCGCGCTATTATTTACCACTATAGAGGCAGCGAGGCTGCCTTTTTTTATTGTTATGTTTTAGTGTCACGACGGTGATCCAAAGACGCGCTCGGGAAGGCGATATGACAACTGATGCTCTGATGAATACCTACGGCGTGCGCGCAGCCACATTGGTGCGTGGCGATGGCTGCTGGCTGTGGGACGACAGCGGCAAAAAATACCTCGACGGCCTGTCTGGCATCGCGGTCTGTGGCCTCGGCCACGCGCACCCAGCGGTGGTCACTGCGGTCTCGGAGCAGGCTGCCACGCTGACCCATTGTTCGAATTTTTTTGGTATTCCCAAACAGCTCGAATTAGCCGAAAAACTGTGCGCAGCCTCGGGTATGAGCAAGGTTTTTTTTGGTAATTCGGGCGCCGAAGCCAATGAAGCCGCGATAAAAATAGCCCGACTCTACGGCCACCAACGGGGTATTAAAACACCCACCGTATTGGTCATGGATAACGCTTTTCACGGCCGTACTCTGGCCACGCTAAGCGCCTCGGGTGGACGTAAAGTCCAGGCCGGCTTTGAACCCTTGGTCGGTGGGTTTGTGCGCGCACCATACAACGATATCCCAGCGATCGAGCGGATCGCCGAGAACAACGCCAACATCTGCGCTGTTTTGGTCGAGCCCATTCAGGGCGAAGGCGGAATCAACCTGCCCGCGGATGACTATCTAGAGCATTTAAAAGCCCTCTGCGAGCGCAGGCAGTGGCTGCTTATGGCCGACGAAGTGCAGACCGGCAACGGCCGCACCGGCCGCTACTTTTGCTATCAACACAGCCGCGTGATCCCCGACGTAGTTACCACCTCCAAAGGGTTGGGCAATGGCGTTCCCATTGGCGCATGCCTAGCCCAGGGCGCAGCCGCCAACCTTATGCAACCGGGTAACCATGGCTCGACCTTTGGCGGCAATCCGCTGTCTTGCGCCGCCGCGCTGGCAGTATTTGACTGCATAGAGCAATACCAGCTAACCGCTCGAGCGGCGTCTGTCGGCGAGCGAATTATGCTTGGCTTGCGACGCGGTCTGGCATCGGTGGACACCGTCGTCGACATTCGCGGCCGCGGCTGCATGATCGGCATACAACTGGATAGACCCTGCAAATCGCTGTTCTCCGTTGCCATGCGCAATGGTCTAGTGATTAATGTAACCGCCGACTGCGTGATTAGATTGTTGCCGGCATTGACCATGAGCGACAGCGAAGCCGATCTATTGGTAGACACGCTGGTACCGCTGATTGTCGATTTTAAAGAGGATTAATAGTCATCATGCAACCTCGACATTTTCTCAGCCTTGCAGATCTCACGCGCGGCGAACTCAACGCACTACTGCAATCTGCCAGCGAGCTTAAGCGCGCGCACCGTCAAGGACATCAAAATACCTCTCTGACCGGTGCGGTGCTGGCGATGATTTTTGAAAAGTCCTCCACCCGAACTCGCGTTTCCTTTGAAGCGGGCATGGCCCAACTCGGCGGCTCGGCGCTGTTCCTATCGCCCAACGATACCCAATTAGGCCGTGGTGAACCGATACAAGACTCGGCCAGAGTGATCTCGAGCATGGTCGATATTGTCATGATTCGGACCTTTCGCCAGGCCGATATTGAGCTCTTCGCGAAACATTCTTCGGTGCCGGTTATCAATGCCTTAAGCGACGACTATCATCCCTGCCAATTGCTGGCAGATCTGCAAACCTTTAGCGAACACCGCGGGTCAATCACCGGCAAAACCGTCGCCTGGATTGGCGATGGCAACAATATGTGCCAGTCGTGGATCAACGCGGCCATGCTGCTCGATTTCAATCTCAATATCGCCTGCCCAGAGGGCTATGAGCCAAGTCCAGAGCTACTCGAGCGCGCCGGCGCGAGGATTACGCTGCATCGCCAACCGGCGTCTGCAGTCGATGGCGTCGATCTCGTCACTACCGATGTCTTTGCATCGATGGGGCAGGAGGCCGAACAACAGCTGCGTCTAGAAAAATTCAACGGCTTTCAGGTCGATCATACGCTGATGTCGCATGCCGCCAACAATGCGCTTTTTATGCACTGCCTACCGGCGCATAGAGGCGAAGAGGTCTCCGCCGAATTACTCGAGGACAGCCAGATATCGGTGGTTTGGGACGAGGCAGAAAATCGCCTGCACGCGCAAAAGGCGCTAATGTTGCTGCTACTCAACAAGGCCTAAGCGTCGCCGTAGCGCACCGCGTCAATCTCGTATTCAATCTCGCCACCGGGGGTTTGTACGACCACTGAATCACCAATTTCTTTGCCGATGAGGGCCCTGGCAATCGGCGATTGATAAGAGATCTTGCCCAACTTGACATCGGCCTCGTCGTCGCCAACAATCTGGTAGCTAAAGGCCTCGTCGGTATCGACGTTAATAATCGCCACGGTGACCCCAAAAACCACGCGCTCACCGGGCGCGATCTTGGCGATATCGATGACCTGGGCGTGGGACAGCTTGCCCTCGATATCTTGAATCCGGCCCTCGGCAAAACTCTGTTGCTCGCGCGCCGCATGGTACTCGGCATTTTCCTTGAGATCGCCGTGCTCACGGGCGGTGGCTATGGACTGAATAATCGCCGGTCGCTTGACCTTTTTAAGTACTTCCAGCTCGTCTCGTAGCGCCCGTTCACCCTCGACGGTCATAGGATTTTTTTGCATACATCAATCTCCCCGTGCAATTTTTGTAAGCTGCGTACAGTGACGTCGCCAGCGAATTTAAGCGCTTCACAGACGGCTCTGCCGCCAGCCATAGTGGTCGTGTAATAGACTCTGTGCTGTTCTGCGTTGGAGCGAATCGTAGAGGAATCCGCAATCGCTTGACGCCCCTCGGTGGTATTGATGATCAGATCAATACGGTCGCTCTTGATCATATCGACGATGTGCGGACGTCCCTCTTGCACTTTGTTGACCTGCGTCACAGGAATACCCGCCGCCTCGATCACAGCAGCGGTTCCAGCGGTAGCAACCAGTTGAAAGCCGAGCCCTTGAAGAGCACCAGCAATCTCTGGCAACTGGTCTTTATCTCGCTGCCTGACGCTAATAAATGCAGTGCCCGACTGGGGTATTTCATCACCAGAACCCAATTCGGCCTTGCCATACGCCTCGGCAAATGTCGCGCCGAGGCCCATCACTTCGCCGGTAGATTTCATCTCTGGGCCGAGAATTGGATCGATACCAGGGAATTTATTGAATGGAAACACCGCTTCCTTAACGCTGAAATAGGGCGGCACGATTTCAGCGGTAAAACCCTGCGACTGCAACGACTGCCCCACCATGCAACGAGCGGCAATCTTGGCCAATGACACACCGATGCACTTAGACACAAAAGGCACCGTGCGCGCCGCGCGCGGATTGACTTCGATCACGTAAATAGCGCCATCCTGAAGCGCCAATTGCACGTTCATCAAGCCAACGACGCCGAGCTCACGGGCCATTTTTTTGCAAATATCGCGCATTTCATCCTGAACTTCGCAACTCAGGCTGTAGGGCGGCAGAGAACAGGCCGAATCGCCAGAGTGAATTCCGGCCTGCTCAATGTGCTCCATAATCGCGCCGATCACCACATCCTCGCCATCGCTCACCGCATCGACATCCACCTCGATCGCGTTGGGCAAGAAAAAATCCAGCAACACCGGAGAATCTTCGGAAACCGTCACCGCGCTGCGCATATAATGGCGCAGTTCGTCTTCTTTATAGACAATTTCCATGGCCCGCCCGCCGAGCACGTAGGACGGTCTGACCACCAGCGGGTAGCCAATGTTTTCGGCCAGCCCGACCGCCTCATCAACACTCCTAGCGGTGGCGTTGCGCGGTTGCAACAAACCCAGCTTTTCGATCATCTGCGCAAAGCGTTCACGATCTTCCGCACAATCAATTGCATCCGGTGTGGTGCCGATAATGGACACTCCCTGAGCCTCGAGTGCACGCGCCAATTTGAGCGGAGTCTGACCACCAAACTGAACGATGACGCCATCCGGATTTTCAATACGAACAATCTCCAGCACATCCTCTAGGGTCACTGGCTCAAAATACAGCCGATCTGAGGTGTCGTAATCGGTCGATACGGTCTCGGGATTACAGTTGACCATGATCGTCTGATAATCATCGTCGCGCAGTGCCAGGGCCGCATGCACGCAGCAATAATCAAACTCGATACCCTGACCAATGCGATTCGGGCCACCACCCAAAACGATGATCTTTTTCTTGTCGCTGGGTCGCGCCTCGCACTCTTGCTCGTAGGTCGAGTACATATAAGCGGTATCGGTGGCAAATTCTGCGGCGCAGGTATCCACCCGTTTGTAGACCGGATGAAGATCGAAGTCATAACGTCGCTGGCGAACATCAGCCTCGGCACATCCCATGATGTCGGCGAGTCTGCGGTCGGAAAAACCTTTGCGCTTGAGCCGATAAAGCGTCTCGCGATCGAGGTTTTTAAGATCATCTAAGCGCTGTTCTTCGGCGATTAAGTCTTCAATCTGCACCAAAAACCAAGCATCGATACGGGTGATTTCATGCACTTGCTGGCAGCTCATGCCGCGACGAAACGCGTCGCCTAGATACCAAATACGCTCCGGCGTCGCCTCGGCAAGTTGATTGCGCAACAGGCTACTGGCGCTGTCGTCGTCGATCAAAATTGGGTCGAACCCAGCCACATCCACCTCGAGACCGCGCAGTGCTTTTTGCATAGACTCCTGGAACGTTCGGCCGATCGCCATAACCTCGCCGACAGATTTCATCTGTGTGGTTAGCACTGGACTCGCCTGATCAAACTTCTCAAAGGCAAATCTCGGCACCTTGGTAACCACGTAATCGATACTCGGCTCAAACGAGGCGGGGGTCGCACCACCAGTAATTTCGTTTTGCAGTTCATCGAGGGTGTAACCAATTGCAAGTTTCGCAGCTATTTTAGCAATTGGAAACCCGGTCGCCTTGGAAGCCAATGCCGATGACCGCGATACCCGCGGATTCATTTCAATCACCACCAGCTCACCATCCGCAGGGTTCACCGCGAACTGAACATTAGAGCCCCCGGTTTCTACGCCAATTTCGCGCAGTACCTTTATCGAGGCGTTGCGCATCAACTGATACTCTTTATCGGTCAAGGTTTGCGCTGGGGCCACGGTGATCGAGTCACCGGTGTGAATTCCCATGGGATCAAAATTTTCAATCGAACAGACGATGATGCAGTTGTCGCGACGGTCGCGCACCACCTCCATTTCAAATTCTTTCCAGCCGATCAGGGATTCGTCGATCAACAGTTCATTGGTCGGTGACAAATCCAATCCGCGCCGACAAATTTGCTCAAATTCTTCGCGGTTGTAAGCGATGCCTCCCCCCGAACCGCCCATCGTGAAAGACGGTCGAATGATGCACGGAAAACCGAATCGATCAGCGATTTGTTCGGCCTCTTCAAGGCTGTGGGCAATGCCCGAATTGGGCGTTTTTAAACCGATGGCTCGCATCGCTTTATCGAACCGTTCGCGGTCTTCGGCTTTGTCGATCGCGTCGGCATTGGCACCGATCATCTCGACGCCGTATTTTTCCAGTACGCCATGTTTGGCAAGATCGAGGGCGCAGTTCAACGCCGTCTGCCCGCCCATGGTCGGCAACAGCGCATCGGGCCTTTCCTGAGCGATAATATTGGCGACCGTACGCCACTCAACCGGCTCGATATAGGTCGCATCGGCCATCGCCGGGTCGGTCATAATGGTCGCTGGATTAGAGTTCACCAGCACCACTTTGAATCCCTCTTCGCGAAGCGCCTTACAGGCCTGGGCACCAGAGTAGTCAAACTCGCACGCCTGACCAATAATGATCGGCCCAGCGCCGATGATTAAAATACTCTTAATGTCCGTTCTTTTTGGCATGCTTGCTCCGCAAAACGCTGTCTAAGGTGACTGCTTGGATTTTATACCGGTAACGGCAACGGGATTATCACTACCCACGTGCCGCCATCATCGCGATAAAGCGATCGAAAAGTGCCGCCGCATCGTGCGGGCCTGGGCTCGCCTCGGGGTGCCCCTGAAAACCAAACGCTGGCTTATCGGTACGCTCTATACCCTGTAATGAGCCGTCAAACAGCGACCTATGGGTCACCGCGAGATTGGCCGGCAAACTCTCTTCATCAACCGCAAAGCCATGATTCTGACTAGTTATCATTACCCGCTGAGCGGCGATATCTTCGACCGGATGATTGGCCCCGTGATGACCAAATTTCATTTTTATGGTTTTCGCACCCGACGCCAGGGCCAGCAATTGATGTCCAAGACAGATCCCAAAAATCGGAATACCGGCGGTTAAAATCTCGCGGATGGCATCGATGGCATAATCGCACGGTTCGGGATCGCCGGGGCCATTCGACAGAAAAACGCCGTCGGGCTGCATCGCCAACACCTCAGCGGCTGGCGTTTGTGCTGGCACCACCCGCAACTCGCAAGACCTGTCGACCAACATTCGCAAGATATTATGCTTGGCGCCAAAATCGTAAGCCACCACCTTGTGCCGTAGTGCTTGGCCCTGGCAATAGCCACCCTCAAGGCTCCAACTACCGCTATCCCATGTTGTCGCTTGGGCGATCGAAACTTCTTTCGCCAAGTCCAACCCCTGTAGGCCAGGAAACGCTCGCGCCTTTTCAAGCGCAAGCTGGGGATCCACATCACCGGCCATGATACATCCGCTCTGAGCACCCGACTGCCGCAACCGTCGCGTTAAAGCGCGGGTATCTATGTCGGCAATGCCGAGGATATTATGGTCGCGCAAGTAATCATCTAGGGTCTGTTGACTGCGAAAGTTTGACGCCAACAGCGGTAGGTCGCGAATCACTAGGCCGGCGGCCCAAATATTATCGGACTCTCGATCGTCGGGGTTGACCCCCACATTACCAATATGTGGGTAGGTGAGCGTGACAATCTGCCGCGCGTAAGAGGGGTCGGTCAGGATCTCTTGATAACCGGTAAGCGCGGTGTTGAATACCACCTCACCCACGCTACAACCCTCTGCGCCAATCGCTGTGCCCGAAAAAATCGTTCCATCGGCCAGGGCGAGAATCGCCCCCTTACGGGTCTGGGAATTCACACAACCTCCTGGCAATTGAATGGACGCGCTGGCCGTGGCGCAAGATTGAACGGTTTGAATCCCGCTTTAACGGCTGAAAACATACCGCCCAGTGTAAAAAAACGAGATGAAACTAGCCGTCTCATCTCGTTTATAAGCCTATTCACTTGCGTCTTTACCCCTCGCTACCGAACCGGCAGCAGGCGCCAGCGTTGGGACACCATTCTATGCAAACTACCGATTTTTGTCCAACAGCTTGTGCGATTAATTCAACCGCGCGGGGACTGCGCCATCGGTCAGTCGAGCCCGAGAACGTCCTGCATGTTGTAGAGCCCCGGCGGCTGGTGTAACAGCCAATCAGCCGCTCGCAGCGCGCCGTGAGCAAACGCCATACGGCTCGATGAGCGATGAGTAATCTCTACGCGCTCGCCATCTCCAGCAAACAAAACCGTGTGATCGCCAACAATATCGCCTCCTCGAATGGTTGAAAAACCAATCGTTTGGCGTTGCCGCGCGCCGGTTTGACCCTCTCGTCCATAGACTGCCACGCTCTCCAAATCGCGCCCGAGCGCAGTCGCCACGGCGCTGCCAAGCGACAACGCTGTGCCAGAGGGCGCATCGACTTTGTGGCGGTGATGGGCCTCGACGATTTCCACATCGACCTCGTCGCCGAGCACTTCGGCAGCCAACGCTGCCAATTTAAAGCACAGATTGACCCCAGTCGAAAAATTAGACGCCATACACAGCGGAATCTGCGTCGCGGATTGCGTTACCGCCGCCAATTGCGCAGCGTCTAGGCCGGTGGTGCCAAGCACCACCGGCAATCCCCGCCGCGCGCAAGCGGCAACGTTGGCAGCGGACGCCGCGGCAGTAGAAAAATCGATCAGCAAATCGACCTCCTCGGTCAGTTCATCGACCGAGCTAACTAGGCAGATTGCATTGCGCCCCAGACCCGCCAACTCGCCGGCATCGACGCCGATCAAAGAGCTTTGCGGAGATTCGATGGCACCGCCCAGTTGCGCATCAGAAGCCTCAGATAGGGCCTCGATCAACGATCTACCCATCCGTCCTGCAGCGCCTGTAATAGCGATCTTTCTCATTTTAGTACCCCTATCACTCGACCTATTATGGCTCAAAGCAACCTCACCACTCTAGCCGGTCAGGTTATCAAAAAAGCTCTTCACACCACTAAACCAACTGGAACTGCGTGGCGAGTGTTTACTGCTACCGGACAAGCTGGCATCAAAGCTCTTCAACAACTTGGCCTGCTTGGCGGATAAGTTGATCGGCGTCTCGACCACCACTCGACACAATAAATCGCCAGGGCCGCCACCGCGCACCTGGGTCACGCCCTTACCACGCAGTCGAAACAGCTTGCCGCTCTGGGTTTCCAGCGGCACCTTGAGTTTCACCTTACCCGACAGCGTCGGAACTTCCAACTCGCCCCCGAGTGCCGCCTGACTAAAACTGATCGGCACTTCGCAGTGCAGGTTAGCGCCATCGCGCACAAACAGACTGTGTTCGGCGACGTTCATCTGCACGTATAAATCACCATTGGGCCCGCCCTGGGGCCCGGCTTCACCTTTGCCTGCCAGGCGAATTCGATCACCGGTATCAACCCCAGCAGGAATTTTGACCGACAGTGTTTTGCGTTTTTCCACCACACCCTGCCCGTGACACCCACCGCAGGGATCGGTAATCATCTGGCCGCGACCGCGGCACTTGGGGCAGGTCTGCTGCACTGAAAAGAAACCCTGCTGCATGCGCACCTGGCCCACGCCTTGGCAAGAATTACAGGTGCGAGGCGATGAACCGGCCCGCGCGCCTGAACCATTGCAGGTCGAACAGGGGTCCAACGTCGGAATCTCTATCTCGACGGTCTTACCCTTTACCGCATCCTCTAGTTCGAGCTGCAAATCGTAGCGTAGATCGGAACCCCGCGCCGGACCACTGCGCCCACCAGAGCTGCCCGCACCGCCGAAAATATCGCCAAAAACGTCGCCAAATATATCGCCAAAACCAGCGCCGCCAGCGCCACCGCCACCCTGGTTGGGCGAGGCGTGTCCAAAGCGATCGAAATTGGCTTTTTTATCATCGTCGCTGAGTACCTCATAGGCCTCTTGCGCCTCTTTAAACTTGTCCTCGGCTTGTTTATCGTCTGGATTGCGGTCGGGATGGTGCTTCATCGCAACACGGCGGAATGCCTTTTTTATCTCGCTCGCAGAGGCACCTCTGTCAACGCCCAAGACATCGTAATAATCGCGCTTTGCCATACACTCTTTCCCGCTCATCAGCGTCATTATAAATGGGGTTCTGTGACGCCAAACCCCCAACAAATAGGCGCGAACCTAAGTCCGCGCCTTGCTCCCTATCGACCGGTTAGCTCACCGATATTATTTACCGTCTTCTTTGACCTCTTCGAATTCGGCATCCATAACATCCTCGGCACCGTCGCTGGTTGCATCTGCCGCTTGATCCGACTGACCCTGCTGACCCTGCTGCTCAGAATAGAGCTTTTGCGCCAGCGCTGAAGATGCCTCAGAGAGCGCCTGAGCGGCACTATCGATAACTTCCTTATCGTCGCCTTGAACCGCTTCTTCAACCGCTTTTATAGCGCTCTGGATAGCGGTTTTCTCATCGTCACTGGCCTTATCACCTGCCTCTTCGAGAGTTTTGGCGGCCGCGTGGGCAAGACCGTCGGCGGCGTTGCGCGCCTGCGCCAACTCTTCAAAGCGCTTATCTTCCTCGGCATTGGTTTCCGCATCGCGCACCATCGCTTCGATCTCATCGTCTGACAAGCCCGACGACGCCTTGATAATGATCGACTGTTCTTTGCCGGTGGCTTTGTCTTTGGCGCCGACATTCAAGATCCCGTTGGCATCGATATCGAAGGTCACTTCGATCTGCGGCATCCCGCGCGGTGCCGCCGGAATGTCCGCCAGGTCAAAGCGACCGAGCGACTTATTCTGCGCCGCCTGTTTACGCTCACCCTGCACCACGTGAATGGTCACAGCGGTCTGATTGTCGTCGGCAGTCGAAAATATTTGCGACTTTTTGGTCGGGATGGTGGTGTTCTTTTCAATCACTGGCGTGGCTACGCTGCCCATGGTCTCGATACCGAGGCTCAAAGGCGTCACATCCAGCAACAATACGTCGGTAACATCGCCGGATAAAACCGCACCTTGTAGCGCCGCACCCACGGCAACCGCCTCGTCGGGATTAACGTCCTTGCGCGGTTCTTTACCAAAAAACGCGGTGACCTTTTCCTGAACCAGCGGCATGCGGGTCTGCCCGCCGACAAGAATGATTTCGTCTATCTCAGACGCAGATTTGCCAGCATCCGTCAGAGCGATCTTGAGCGGCTCCAAAGAGCGATCTACTAATTGTTCGACCAGGGCCTCGAGCTTGCTGCGCGTCAGCTTTACTACCAAGTGCTTGGGCCCAGTCGCATCAGCCGTAATGTAGGGCAGATTAACCTCGGTTTGCTGGCTCGATGAAAGCTCGATTTTGGCTTTTTCTGCGGCCTCTTTTAAGCGCTGCATCGCCAGCGGATCACCGTGCAGGTCAATGCTGCTATCCTGCTTAAACTCAGCCGACAAGTACTCGATAAGGCGCATATCAAAGTCTTCACCGCCGAGGAAGGTATCGCCATTGGTAGCCAACACCTCAAACTGTTTTTCGCCATCGACATCGGCAATTTCAATGATCGATATATCAAAGGTACCACCGCCAAGGTCGTAAACTGCGACCACGCGATCCCCAGCCACCTTGTCAATACCATAGGCCAGTGCCGCAGCAGTTGGCTCATTAATGATGCGCTTGACATCTAGACCGGCAATCCGACCGGCATCTTTGGTGGCCTGTCGCTGGGAATCATTAAAGTACGCCGGTACCGTAATCACCGCCTCGCTCACCGACTCACCCAAATAATCTTCGGCGGTTTTCTTCATTTTCTTGAGTACTTCAGCCGAGATCTGCGGCGCCGCTTTGCTGTCGCCTTTGATCTCGACCCAGGCGTCGCCATTGTCAGCTTTGACAATTTTATACGGCACCATCTTGATGTCTTTTTGTACCACGTCGTCTTCAAAGCGACGACCAATCAGTCGCTTGACGGCGTAGACCGTGTTCACTGGGTTGGTTACCGCCTGACGTTTGGCGGACTGGCCCACCAGTATCTCGCCGTCCTCGGCAAACGCAACCACCGATGGCGTAGTTCGCGCACCCTCGGCGTTTTCAATCACTTTTGGCTTATCGCCCTCCAGCACAGCAACGCAAGAGTTGGTCGTGCCTAGATCGATACCGATAATTTTTCCCATGCCTTAAATCTCCTCTGTTCGCTTAAAACTGTTCGCTAAAAATTAGTGTCTCGTCGTCCATTCCAGATAGTATATGTGGGTACAAATTCTATAAATTCAAGGTTTAAGGTGCTTTTGAAACGGTCACCATCGCCGGTCGCACCAACCGCCCATGGAGCGTGTAGCCCTTTTGAAATACATCGATAACGGTGTTCGCCTCGATATCTGCACTCGGCAGCATACTCACCGCCTGATGCAGATCGGCGTCGAACGGTTGTCCCGCAGGGTCGCCCTGTTCAACTTTAAAATTAGTCAGCGCATCAACAAAGCTTTTTAAGGTCAATTGGAGACCCTCGGCGACCGGCTTTTGGCCCTCATCGTCGCCATCGATGGTACTCAGCGCGCGCTCCAAGTTGTCGACCACGGGAAGCAGCGCCGAGACGAATTTGTCGAGGGCAAATTTATGCGCATTTTCTACGTCCCGCTGGGTGCGGCGACGAACATTTTGCATTTCAGCCTGAACCCGCAACACCTGCTCGTTGGCGTCGGCCAACTCTCGCTGCAGTTTTTCGCTATCAGATTCTGCCTCGTCAATCACCAACTCCGGTTCCAAAGGAGCCTCGGGGCCCTTGTTTTCTGGCTCTTCATTGCCAGTTTCAGTTTCTTGCGACACGCCAACCTCCTCGGTTCTTAAAGTCTGATGATTATCTACGGTTACTTTATGTGGATATGGGGACGAACTAAATAGTTTCAAGCGATTGCCTAACAGCAGGCGTCGGTGTATAAGATCTTAAAACTGTGGATCATTGGCAAATTGCTCTTATCAATCGACATTAACAATTACACTCTGGTAGATCACTTAGAGATCGAATTTGCTCAGGGCACCACCGCAATCAGCGGCGAGACCGGCGCAGGCAAGTCGCTGGTGCTCGATGCGCTGGCGATGGCCTTGGGTGGGCGCGCAGATTCTGGAACCATACGGCATGGCCAAACACGCGCTGAAATCTGCGCGCACTTTGACCTTACTCAGGTTGGCGAGGCCCGCGATTGGCTGCTATCGCAAGATTTCGACGGCGACGGTGACTGCGTACTCCGCCGCCTGTACTCGGTCGAAGGTCGATCGCGCGGTTACATCAATGGCCAATCCTGCACCATGCAGCAACTGCAAACGCTCGGCGAAATGCTCATCGATATTCACGCTCAGCACGAGCACCAATCGCTGCTGCGCAAAGAGACCCACCGTCGCCTTCTCGATGAGTACGCTGGAGCGCAGACCCTGGCCGCCAAAGTGAGCAAGCAATTCGGCGAAGTGCGCGCATTACAGCAGACTATCGCAGCGTTGCAGGTCAGCTCTGCCGACACCTCTGCACGGATCGAACTGCTACAATTTCAAATCGAGGAATTGGCCCACCTAGACATACAAGCTGGTGAGTTTGAGCGACTCGAAAGCGAGCAGCGCGGGCTTGCCAATGCCGAGCAAATTATCCGCGATAGCCGACAATTGTTAGCTCTGTGCGAACAGGATGAGCAAAGTAATATTCGCGATTCACTGAATCGCGGGCTGTCGATTTTAGCGGCCATGGCGCACCGACCGGAAGCCCTCGACAGCGTTGAAGAAATGCTCCGCAGCAGCCTTATTCAGGTCGAGGAAGCGGCGCGCGAGATAGAGGCCTCGCTGGACGGTTTTAACCTCGACCCCGAGCGCTTGACGCAAGTCAACGAAAGGCTTTCGGCGATGTTCCAACTGGCCCGAAAACATCGCGTAAAACCCTCAGAACTGCGCGCTAAAGCGACCGACCTAGCCGGCGAACTCGACGGCCTACAGGGCGGCGACAAGAACCTACAAGGGCTGGGCGAACAATTGCAGGAATGCTCGGAAGCGTACTTGACGGCGGCCAAAAAACTCGCTGCAAGCCGTTCAAAAGCGGCGAAAAAAATGGCCGTCGAAATCAATCGACAGCTGCACTCCCTGGCGATGCCGGGGGCTGATTTTACCGTGGCGCAAACCGCCTATGGCGAGGGTGAATGGCGTGCCAGTGGTCTTAACGAGATAGAATTTGTAATCTCTACCAATCCCGGCCAACCCCACAAAGCACTGCAAAAAATCGCCTCGGGCGGCGAACTCTCCAGAGTCAGCTTGGCGATTCAAGTGGTCGCCGCGCAGCATTCCAATATACCGACGCTGGTATTTGACGAGGTCGACGTCGGTATTGGCGGCGCCACCGCCGACGTGGTCGGACGCTTGCTGAAATCCCTCGGTGCGGCCGGTCAGGTCATTAGCGTAACCCACCAACCGCAAGTAGCAGCGCACGCTCATCACCATTATGTGGCAGAAAAAGTCATTGCATCGGGCAATACCGCCTCGCTGATGAGCGCCTTAGAACCCGCACAGCGCGCTGATGAACTGGCGCGTATGCTGGGCGGTGCCGAGGTTACCGAACAGACGTTACTGCACGCTCAGGAGATGCTAGAACTCGCCAAAAAGTCGCTCTAACCGCTTTACACTAAACCGCACCTAGGCCCGGCGGTGGGCCGACCAGTTTTCAAGCGACAAAAAAAACCCGGCAACAGCGTGCCGGGTTTTTTCATTGGGCGCATCAACCGCCCAGCGACACCGCTATTCGGCGTCGGGCGCTGGCTGCGACTCGGCAGCAGCGCCGCCTTCTTCTAACAGCGCTTCTTTGATCGACAATTTAACCCGGCCGCGATTATCGATTTCGATCACTTTAACCCGCACATCCTGCCCTTCGCTGAGGTGATCGGTGACCTTGTTAACGCGCTCTTGCGCTATCTGTGAGATATGCACCAAACCATCGGTACCCGGCATAAAGTTAACAAAGGCGCCAAAGTCAACGATGCGAACCACTTTTCCGTCGTAGATGGTACCCGGCTCTGGGTCGGCAACAATCGCACTGATGGCGTCGAGCGCCGCCTGCAAACCGTCGTTGTCATCGGCGTAAATCTTAACCGAACCGTCATCGGTGATATCGATGGTCGAATTGGTTTCGTCGCACAGCGCTCGAATCGTCGCGCCACCCTTGCCGATAACGTCGCGGATCTTGTCCGAATCGATCTGCATCACACCCATACGCGGCGCCGACTCGGCAACCTCATCACGACCAGTCGCCAACACTCGGTTCATCTCACCGAGTATGTGCAAGCGCGCTTGCATGGCTTGCTGCAGGGCAATTTCCATGATTTCTTCGGTAATGCCTTCGATTTTAATGTCCATTTGCAGCGCGGTAATGCCCTGCGCCGTACCGGCCACTTTAAAGTCCATATCGCCGAGGTGATCCTCGTCACCGAGAATGTCCGTCAATACCGCAAAACCTTCGTCTTCTTTAACCAGTCCCATGGCGATACCAGCAACCGGCGCCTTGAGTGGCACACCCGCATCCATCAACGCCAAACTAGAACCACAGACCGAGGCCATTGAGCTTGAGCCATTAGATTCGGTGATTTCCGAAACAACCCGCATGGCGTAGGGGAATTCCTCTTGCGAAGGCAATACCGCGGCGATACCGCGACGCGCCAGGCGCCCGTGACCAACTTCTCGGCGACTGGTGAAACCGATGCGCCCACATTCACCCACCGAGTATGGAGGGAAGTTGTAGTGCAGCATAAAGGGATCGTCACGGCGTCCTTCGAGGGCGTCGATCATCTGCGCGTCGCGGGTAGAACCCAGCGTTGCAGCGACGATTGCCTGAGTTTCACCACGGGTGAACAATGCAGAGCCATGAACCCGTGGCAGCATACCCACTTCGACATTAATACCCCTGACAGTATCGGTATTGCGGCCATCTATTCGCGGCTCGCCGCGAATAATACGTCCGCGAACAATTTTCTTTTCGAGCTTTTTGAACGCATCCTTAACTTCATCCCCAGACACTTCACCATCGACCACCAAGGTGCTCATCGCGCGATCTTTAATGCTACTGATGCTGGCGACGCGTTGCTGCTTATCAACGGTCTGGTAGGCAGCGTCTAAATCTGCGCTAGCCAGCGCGTCGAGGGCCTTGGCCATGTCTTGGTTGACTGTCTCTTCCTGCCAATCCCAGCGTGGCTTGCCAACCTCGGCAGCCAACTGCTCGATCACCGTGATCACCGCTTGCATCTCTTGATGAGCAAATAAGACGCCACCGAGCATGATGTCTTCCGACAGCTCACTGGCTTCGGATTCAACCATCAATACCGCGTCTTTGGTGCCCGCTACAATCATGTCCAAATCGGACGTTTCGAGATCGCTGTAGGTTGGATTCAGCAGGTAGCCCTGATCGCCTGTGTAGCCAATGCGAGCGCCGCCGATCGGACCGTTAAAGGGTATACCAGAAATCGACAACGCCGCCGAAGTACCGATCATCGCGGCAATATCTGGATCGATGTTCTTTTCCGCCGAAATCACCGTACAAACCACCTGAACTTCGTTTTTAAAGCCGTTGGGAAACAGTGGGCGAATCGGACGGTCGATCAATCGCGAGGTCAGTGTTTCCTTTTCGCTGGGTCGGCCTTCACGCTTGAAAAAGCCACCGGGAATCTTGCCCGCGGCGTAAGCTTTCTCTTGGTAGTGCACACCAAGTGGGAAAAAATCCATTCCCGGCTTGGCCTCTCTAGCACCGACCACGGTGCACAGAACAGTGGTATTGTCGATAGAGCAGAGCACCGCACCGGTAGCTTGACGAGCTACTCGACCGGTCTCTAGGGTGACAGTGTGACTGCCGTACTGAAATTTCTTTACTATAGGATTCATGTTGTTGCCTTTGTAAGTCTAAGTTAAAACGCCTTTTGACCTACGCCGTGCCGTGCTGCTCGGGTTACTGATATCTACTGCACCAATAAATATCAGTAACTCGATCAGAATGGGCCCGACCCAGGTCGTCTAAGGCATGGATGTAGTGCTGCCTAAGGTCTGATGCCACTGGCGCCAGACCCATCTGCACCTATCGCCGCAAACCAAGCGTCTTGATAAGCTGCGCATATCGGCTGGAGTCTTTACCCTTGAGGTAATCCAGCAACTTTCGTCGTTGATTCACCATGCGAATCAACCCGCGACGTGAGTGATGGTCTTTCTTGTGATCGCCAAAGTGACCTTGTAATTTATTGATGTTGGCGGTCAGCAGTGCAACTTGGACCTCGGGAGATCCGGTGTCATTTTCTGCCGTGCCGTGCTCTTTGACAATGATCGCTTTCTCTTCTGCATTTAATGCCATAACGCTTTCTCCAGTACGCGGTTAAAGTGATTCAGGCACACCCGCGCATACTTACAGGGGGCCTAGTTGGTGATCTGTAAAGATCTTTAAATCGTCGCCCAAGTTAACCCAAGCGACGTTACATCGGCGGCAGCCGTTAGGCCACTACCAATCTGGAGGGGGCAAGGTAGCCGTCATCGGTCAACTTTGCCACGCCCAAAAATGTTTCGTCATCACGAAAGACGCGCACTATATCCGCTTCTAGGTCAGGGATAAAGCCCTCTGGCGATAATACTGCCTGCCCCCGCAGCAGGAGACTCGCTGCTCGGTCGTCTAACACCGCGGCCGGGCGATCGGCGATCGCCGCATCAACCGGCAACAAAAACCGATCCAGCGACGTGGGCCCGCCTTCGTCATAGTAGGTTTGTAACGCCTCAAGCGACGTCGACTGGCTTTCGTTAAAGGCTCCCGCCGAGCTGCGATGCAAACGGCTAACATGGGCGCCACAGCCCAGCACAGCGCCCAGATCTTCGGCTAGACTACGCACGTAGGTACCCTTACTGCAATGAACATAGACCTCAAGCAGTGCCGCCTGACCCGCGGTAAAGCGCTCTATTCGATAATCAAAAATCTCTACCGGGCGCGCACTTCGTTCTATCTCGATTCCCTGACGGGCCAGTTTATACAGCGGCTGACCCTGATGTTTAAGGGCCGAATACATCGACGGGACCTGCTCTATAGGGCCCTTAAACCTGTCGATTGCAGCGCTGATAAGGTCGATCGTCAAAGCGCTGGCATCGGCGCTGCCGGTGACCTGCCCGTCGCAATCGCCGGTATCGGTCTCGACGCCAAGGGTAAACGTACTGCGGTAGCTCTTATCCGACTCTAGTAAGTAACGACTAAACTTGGTCGCCTCGCCCAAACAGATCGGTAAAACGCCGGTGGCGAGCGGGTCTAAACTGCCGGTGTGACCGGCTTTGTTGGCATCGAACAAGCGCCGCACGCGCTGTAGCGCATGGTTTGAGGTTATTCCGGTGGGCTTGTCGAGTAAAAACGTGCCGCTCAGATCTCGGCCGCGCGTACGCCGTCTCCCCAACCTTAAACGTCCTGCTCTGCTGAGGGCGACGCATCGCTAGACACTGCTCGATCGATTAGAGCAGACATGCGCTGGCCTTTGACCCCAGTGTCATCGTAGATAAAGCTGATTTTAGGTGTGGTACGCAGTTTAATGCGGGTTGCCAAAAGACTGCGTAAATAGCCAGACGCGCCGTCCAGCGCGGACATCGCTGCCTGTATTTGATCGTCGCTGCGGTCGCCGACGAAACTCACATAGGCCTTGCAGTAGGCTAGATCGCGACTGACCTCGATGTCGGTAATGCTGACCATGCCGACTCTTGGGTCGCGAACAGACTCGCGAATCATGATCGCCAACTCACGCTGAATGGCGTCGGCAACCCGTTCGGCTCGGGTAAATTCTCTAGGCATGCTGCATCTCCCTCACAGTGATTAGAGCGAGCGCTGAACCTGGGTAATCTCGTAGACTTCGATCAGGTCGCCGCTGCGAACATCATTGTAATCCTTAACGCCAATGCCGCACTCCATGCCGTTGCGAACATCCTGGGCGTCATCCTTAAAGCGTCGTAAGGATTCCAATTCACCCTGATAAATCACCACGTCATCGCGGAGCACACGGATCGGTTTGTTGCGATGAACCGTTCCCTCGGTCACCATGCATCCGGCAATAGCGCCAAATTTGGGTGATCTGAACACATCGCGCACTTCGGCAATACCGACAATCGTCTCGCGGGACTCGGGGGCCAGCATGCCGGAGAGTGATAATTTCACCTCGTCCAGCAAGTTGTAAATTACGCTGTAGTAACGAACCTCGATTTCTTCTCTTTCGGCAAGCGTTCGGGCGCCGCCACCGGCACGAACGTTGAAGCCGAGAACGATGGCCCCGGTAGTCAACGCCAAGTTAATATCCGACTCGGTGATACCGCCGACACCCGATGCAACAATTTCGACCCCTACTTCATCGGTCGTAAAGTCGTTGAGGGCACTGACAATCGCCTCGAGCGAACCGCGCACATCGGTTTTCACCACCAGTGGCAAGGTGCGCATTGCCCGCTCACCCATGTTGGTAAACATGTTTTCCAGTTTGGCTGCCTGTTGACGCGACATCCTCTCGGAACGGGCTTTGTCGTGTCGTGCACCGGCAATCTCTTTAGCCTTGCGTTCGTCCGCCACCACAAAAAATTCATCGCCAGCATTCGGCGCCTCGTCGAGACCGAGAATTTCCAGCGGAATCGAAGGCCCCGCCTCGGTGATCGGCTGTTTTGCCTGATTGGTCATCGCGCGGATCTTGCCAACGCTCTCGCCGGCCAACATAAAGTCGCCTTTGCATAGTGTGCCCTGCTGCACTAGCGCGGTCGCAACTACACCGCGACCTTTGTCGATGCGTGATTCGACGATTACGCCACGCGCGGGGCCGTCGACCACTGCGGTCAATTCGAGCAACTCAGATTGCAGCAAAATCGCATCCAAAAGGTCGTCAATACCTTCGCCGGTTTGCGCAGACACCTTGATAAACTGCGTATCGCCGCCCCATTCCTCGGGGATCACATTTTTGGCACCCAACTCGCTGGTGACGCGCTCGGGATCGGCGCTCTCTTTGTCAATTTTATTGATCGCCACCACAATCGGCACACCCGCGGCTCGCGCGTGTTGGATCGCCTCTTCAGTCTGCGGCATAACGCCGTCGTCTGCGGCAACCACCAAGATGACCACGTCAGTACTTTGAGCTCCGCGCGCGCGCATAGCGGTAAAGGCGGCGTGTCCCGGGGTATCCAAAAAGGTGACGGTGCCCTTGGGCGTGTCTACATGGTAGGCGCCAATGTGTTGCGTGATTCCTCCGGCTTCAGCCGAGGCCACACGGGATTCGCGGATATAATCGAGCAGCGAGGTCTTGCCGTGATCGACATGGCCCATCACGGTGACAACCGGCGCTCGCGGCAATTCGGTGGCGTCGCCAAATTGCGCCGAAAACTCCTCTGCCAACTGTGTTTCAACGCTATCGTCAACGGCAGCCACGGCGGTATGACCAAGTTCCTCGACCACCAAGAAAGCAGTCTCCTGATCGATATGCTCATTCACCGACGTCATAACGCCAAGCTTCATCAACGCCCTAACTACCTGATTCGCCTTAACCGACAAGCTAACCGCCAAATCCGCCACTTGAATCGTTTCAGGCACCGCCACTTCGATGATCTTTTTCGCGGTCGGTCGCTTAAATGTATGCTTGTTATCCACTTTTAACGGCGCGCCCAGCGCTGACTTTAAACGCGACTTCTTGCGTCCGTCATCACCGACGTCATCGAGCACCAAGCGCCCTTTTTTCTTGCCGCCCTTGCCAACTGGCTTTTTAGCCCGCTTGATTGGGTCTTCGTCACCGCTTGGCTTATTGGTTCGACGACCTTTGTCCTGAACCGGATCAATGGTCGGTGCCGGCGGTGCCGCCACAACCTTGGCAACACGCGATGGCTTCTTGCTGTCATCTTCAACGGTAGAGGCAACTTCGGCGCTCGCTAGCGCTTCAGCGTCTATTTTAGCCTGCTTCTCGCGCTCGGCGCTAAGCTTGGCTTCTTCGTCGATGCGCCGACGATTCTCTATCGCGGCAACGCGCTTGGTTTCAATTTCGTCTGTCGCCATCGACGCCGATGATGGCGCAACGTCTGCCACCGCCTGAGGAGCCGCCTCTACAGGTTCGACAACGTCTTCGTCGCTGCGCTTGACGTAGGTGCGCTTTTTTCGCACCTCGATGTTGACGGTCTTGCGGTTGGCAGATTTTAGCGTGCTGACGGTCTTGCGCCGAAGCGTAATCTTACTCGGCTCGCGCGCACTGGCACCATGCAAGCCCTTTAGGTAGCCCAGCAATACCTGCTTTTCGCCATCGGATACCTGCGCATCGGCGCTGGTGTGCGATAGCCCCGCCTCTTTCATTTGCGCAAGCAAACGCTCGACGGACGCGCCAACGGTTTTTGCCAGTTCACTAACGGTTACTTCAGCCATCGGTCATCCTCTATTACTGCCCGATTAATTATTCACCCTGCTCTTCGAACCAGGGTGCACGAGCAGTCATGATCAACGCGGCTGCCCTCTCTTCATCCATATCGTCAATGTCCATGATGTCATCGATTGCCTGCTCGGCAAGATCTTCCATGGTAACGATATTCTTGGCCGCCAATTGGTAGGCCAGTGTTTGATCCATCCCCTCCATACCGAGAAGGTCTTCGGCCGGTTCAGTACTGGTGAGCTGTTCTTCGCTCACCAGCGCCATAGTCAACAGCGCATCCTTGGCGCGAGCGCGCAGTTCTTCGGCGATGTCTTCGTCAAACCCTTCGATAGCGCTCATTTCTTCGAGCGGCACATAGGCCACTTCTTCAATACTCGTGAAACCTTCTTCGACCAACACAACCGCCACATCTTCGTCGACATCCAGCCCTTGCATCAGGCTCTCTACGATCCCCGATGCCTCTTGCTGATGTTTCTCTTCAGCATCTTCGAGCGTCATCACGTTAATCGTCCAACCGGTCAATTCGGAGGCCAAGCGAACATTCTGCCCGCCTTTACCAATCGCCTGAGCGAGATTGTCGGCATCCACCGCAACATCCATCGAGTGCGAGTCTTCGTCGACCACAATCGAGCCAACTTCAGCCGGCGCCATGGCGTTAATCACCAACTGCGCAGGATTGTCGTCCCACAACACAATATCGACGCGCTCGTCATCCAGATCATTGGATACTGCTTGCACGCGCGCACCACGCATACCGACACAGGCACCCACCGGATCAATCCGTGCGTCTTTGCTCTTGACGGCGATCTTGGCGCGCTGGCCCGGGTCTCTAGCCGCGCCCTTAATCTCAATGATGCCCTCGGCGATCTCTGGAACTTCGATGCGGAACAGCTGAATCAACATATCGGGCGAAATTCTCGACACCAACAACTGCGGCCCGCGAGTATCGTCGCGAATACCCATAAGAATAGTACGGGTGCGATCGTTGATCCTAAATATTTCACGTCCGACCAATTCTTCTCGCGGCAGGAGCCCTTCGGCATTATCGCCAAAGTCGACCACAATATGGTCGCGAGTCACTTTTTTGACGGTACCGTTGAGCAATTCACCAACGCGGTCTTTGAACCGATTGACGATCAATTCGCGCTCGGCATCTTTAACCCGCTGCACGATGACTTGCTTGGCCGCTTGCGCCGCGATGCGCCCGAACGCTACGTTGTCGACGTGTTCTTCAAAGGTGTCACCAACCGCTAGACTGGGATCTTTTTCATGGGCTTCTTCCGTGGTAAATTGCGTGCCCAACTCCGCCAGCACATCGTCGCCAACCACGTCCCACCAGCGAAATGACTCATAATCGCCGGTTATCCGGTCGATCACGACCCGAATATTAGCACCCTCGTCAAAGCGCTTTTTGGTGGCCATTGCCAACGCTTGTTCGATCGCTTCAAAAATAATTTCTTGGTCTACGCCCTTTTCATTGGAGACCGCTTCAGCAACCATCAAAATTTCTTTGCTCATTAATACAACCTCAGAGGTATTAAAATGTAGGCACTAAATTTGCTTTTTCTATGCCTTCAACCGGAAACAGATATTCGTTCTCTGCCACCAACATAATAATTTCGTCGCCATCTATTGCCTGCAAACGACCTTTAAAATTCTTTCTGTTTTCATAGGGAAAGCGCAGCTTGACTGCGATTTCTTCGCCGATGTAACGCTCGTAATGGGCCAAGTTGTAAAGCGGCCTGTCCATTCCCGGCGACGACACCTCAAGGGTATACTCACCCCTGATAAGGTCCTCGACATCGAGCATGCTTGCTGCCTGGCGACTGACGCGCTCGCAATCTTCGATCCCCACCCCATCCGGTTCACGGTCGATATAGACGCGCAGCAGCTTACGCTTGGTTCCCGAGTGCAACTCGACACCCCAAAGCTCACATCCCAGTGCTACCACCACCGGCTGGAGTAATTCTAGTATCGCACGATCACCCACTGACACAGGGTCCTCCTCGACACGCTGCCAACAAAAAATGGGCCATTGGCCCATTTGTTTTACTACAAGCAAAAAACGCCTTGTGGCGCTTTTTGCACGGCACTCAGGCCGACGCTTGTGACACGCCCCACTCGACACAAAAATGGGCCACCCTTCTAGTAATTGGTAGCGGGAGCTGGATTTGAACCAACGACCTTCGGGTTATGAGCCCGACGAGCTACCAGACTGCTCCATCCCGCAACAAATGACGACCTCTACCAAGCATCGCTCCCCTAGAAGGGACGCGCATTATAGGAAGAGCGCGACCCAAGGTCAACAAACCATTGCGGTAGTCGAAACATTTAAATCGACGGCTAAGCAAGCGCTGAGAATCACCCGCCGGCGCGCGATTTAACCAGTAGATCGTAAGCAGTCTGAATTTCCTGGGTTCGCTCGGTCGCTATCTTGACCATGTCATCGGGCATCCCCTGACCAATCAGTTTGTCCGGATGATTCTGGCTAATCAATTTGCGATAAGCCTTTTTTAATGCCGCATCCGAGACCTGTTCGCCAACACCAAGCGCAACATAGGCGGCTGCGACGCGATCGACGCCGGATGCAGGATCGTTACCAAACTGCGTTTGCGCGCCAATCATGGCAATCAGTTGATCGAATAGCGCTGGGGGAAAGCCAAGGCGCTCGGCGATGCGACGTAAAATGCGCTCTTCCGCGGCGTGGAATTCGCCGTCTACCAACGCCAGTGAAATTAGATAACTGATCAATTGTCGCTTGAGATTTTGCTGCCTGGCGCAGACGTCGACAAACCGTTCGAGGCATTGATCGAGAGAAAAATCCGCAGCTGCACCGTCTTGAAATAGGGCAATCGCCTCGCGACGACGCTCGGCAACTAGCCCCATTCGCGTCATCATACCCTCGGCATGGGCAATTTCAGCCGGCGAGATATGACCATCCGACTTGGCCAGATGTCCCACCAACGAAAACAGCGTGGTAAAAAATGTTTCTTTAATCCGCTGCCGCTCGGCCGACGACAAGGGGTTTAAAAAACTGCCCAAACCACCACCAAATTGGTGCACGACAAGCACCGCAATGAGCGCGCCCGGAAGGCCAGAAATCTGCCAACCAATCACCCCCGCAATAATTTTCGCCAGCATAGGTTCTCCGCAATAGGATACGTTTAAATTTCGGTGGTGATTTAATCGGCCGACTGAGCGTTAGACACAATCCGCCGGCATACCACAGACGCGTGGCGCACATGGTAATGCAAAACATCCGCAGCAGGGCAATAATCAACGTAAACAACAGCGCTGCTAGCGAGGGACAGCCGAATATGCGAAAAGTTGGAAGCAAGAAAGCTAGATCCAAGAAAGTTAGACTCAAGAGATTTAGATCCAGGAGAGTTAGACCCGTGAGCGCCGAGCCGATGCTTGGCTCACCAGATTTAAGTAGCCCGATAAAGGCAGCGGTTCGATTGTCCGGGATTGGTTGGCAGGCGAGGCGTCGCAATGGGGTGGCATGCACTAATGGATAAAAGCGAGTAAGGCAGTAAGGCCATCTCGCATTGACCGTTAATGTCATCAACTAACGGCATTCTCGACGTACATAGTGTGGTGGCTCATAACCCAAACAGTACTCATGATGAGAGTGACGCGCTTATTTGAACCGAGAGTTAAACTGACAGTTAAACTAAAAGCGAAACGAGATTTAAAGTAACAGTGAAACCGAGAGTTGACCTAAAAGTCTCGCCAAGGTGTAAACTAAACGCAGATTGGACGAACAGACGTGCGGCCTCGCAGGGCCGACCCAGCACGTCATTATTGGAGGTAAAATGAAAAGGATCATCATCGCCAAAGCAACCCTAGTCGCGCTCCTCGCCTGGCTGGTTGTAGGCATCACCAGCTCAAATGCAACCGACGATCTAGTAACCGGCGATCTTGTAACCGAAGACCTAGCCAAAGAACCGCAGGCGACCCAACACCTGGACAAGATTGTCCTCGGTGCTGGCTGTTTTTGGGGCGTTGAAAAAGCCTATTCGAAGCTGCCCGGCGTGGTCGACGCGGTCTCCGGTTATGCCGACGGCCGGGGCGTAGACCCGACCTATGGAGCGATAACGGCCAAGGCCAACCGTATGAATCCAGACAATCATGCAGAGGTTGTCGAAGTTACTTACAACAGCAACCAAACCTCTTTAACCGCGCTGTTACAGTACTATTTTGAGCACCACGACCCAACCCAAAAAAATCGTCAAGGCAACGACATTGGCAGCCAGTATCGGTCGATTATTTTAACCACTGACGACGCTCAAACAGCCACCGTGATGGCGGTACTCAACGACTATCAAGTACTGCTGAAAGCAGCCGATTACGGCGCTATAGCCACGCAAGTCAAACCCCTCGAGCGCTTCTACCCCGCCGAAGATTACCATCAAGATTACCTAGCTAAAAATCCCAATGGTTACTGCCCCGACCATTCGACCGGCGTGCGCTTTGCCGCCAACGCCGCTCCCGCGACTGATAATACGGCACTGGCCAGCGGCCTACAGATACTGGTAATCGAAGCCCAGGGATACTGCCCTTACTGCGACAAATTTAAAGCTGACGTGATCGATGACTACGCTGGATCGATTCCAATTACCACGCGAACGGCAGGACAATTAAACGGGTTGACCATCGACACGCCCACCTGGGCGACGCCAACCATCGTCTTTTTGCGCGACGGCAAAGAGGCGTTTGGCTTTCAGGGCTACCTGTCGGCCAAAGACTTCTATCGCGCGCTCGGGATTTTTAAACTTGGCGATAGTGAGGCCTACAGCGTTGCTTTTGAGGAGGGAACCGACGCCCGTTACTGCCGCGAATACGAGATTTTCAAAAACACGCCAGACGGCGTATTTGTCGACAAACTCAGCGGCGTGCCGCTATTTGACACCCGCGATCGATTTAACTCAAAGAGCGGCTGGCTGTCGTTTACCAAGCCGATAGATGGTGCGGTCTATGACAAACCCGACAATCGCTATGGTATGCGGCGCACAGAAATTAGATCGGCGAGTTCAGACATTCATCTCGGCCATGTTTTCGACGATGGCCCCAACGGCTCGCCACGCTATTGCATCAACGCTACGGTGCTCGAATTTTTACCGCGAGATGGTTGAATTACCGCAACAGCTGATCTTTGAAAATGCGCGATCGCGAGGCATGCATACCGGCAAAGGTCGCGCCGCTCATGGGGATCAGCGCGATACCACCAGGGTTGCATCACTGGGCAATCGTGGGTCGCGAATAATTCGTGTGTGACCAAAATTTGCTCGGCAATAACGCCGGATACTGTGAATATTGCTGTGGTACAGCATCCCCTCGCTGATGTATGCATTGTCAGACGCCAGTAAATTAAACACCATACCGCGATTCGAATAGCGCCAGCAGGCAGAAAGGCAGCCGAGAATATAGCTTTCCCAATGGGCCACATCGCGGGTCACCGCCATGTTGTAAGTACCGGACATCACCGAAAAATCGACCGTTTCGGTTGGACAGTCGCCGAGCTTGAACTGCGCCGCAGGAATGCCATGGGTACCCCTACAGGCGCTGATCAACGTGGGATTGATGTCGTAACCGGCATAGTGATAACGCACATGATCCGAATCGCCGCTGTTGCGGAGGTAATCGGCAAGCGCCCCATAACCGCAGCCAACGTCGGCTATGCTCACGCTCCCTTGGGGAATAATCGCCGCCACCTGATCGAGAATAATTTTGAAACGACTGCACTGACGCTCATTATCAGACCAGTAAATGCCCGACGGTTGCCGGCCATATTTATTGAATCGCTTGGTGTAAACCCCTGTAATTAGCTTGCGAAATCGCAACGCCCTGAGCATTTTTCGCATACAACAACAGCGACCTTTAATTATTCAATAGTGAATGAAGTTTACCAAGTTGCACTCCTCTGTCAAATTCTTGCGTCGAGTAACCCGCAAGACACGGTCAAGCAACACTAGTCGATGAAAAGGCCATCAAGTGCCGCTCGCAGCGCCAGCTCAAAGGCGTTGATATCGCCCTGGCAACGCTCTAAATCGGGACGATTGAGCAGCGTCTTATAACGCTCTGCGCCAGCCAGCACAACACAGGGCAACTGGCCCGAGGTATAGTTGGACAATGCGGTTGGCTGTTCATCGGCGTGCAACCATTCAATCCGCGCCAGGGTGCCGAGAGCGTTGCGCCATGCCGCCTTGCCGAGGGGGTTCCAGCCGTGACTGATGTCGCACAGCTCACAGCCGCGCTGGCCGACTAATTTACCCGCGATATAGGCGATCTCCGCACCGAGGGTACCGCGGACATCGTAGATTGCATAAATTTTATCGCGGTTAGGCATAACCGTCGTCACAGCCGACACCGTTGGCCGCCAGACAAACGGCGGGCGTCAAAGTGCACGACCCGGCAGGTCTGCCCGAAGTAATCGATCACTATACAAACTCATCCGATTTATACGCCATCACCCCCAACGCATCTTTCTGATCCTGCATCAAAATTTCCATCCGGTTGAGCGTTTGACCGGCATCCTTAACCTTTAACACCAGCACCACCAAAAGAATGGCATGAATAACAAAAAAAATACTAGCAATTACAAGCACCATGGAGCCAATACCTCTGCGTTCAGTTGATCGAGATGAGAGTTTAGGGTGTCGCGAGCGGCAACGGCAAGAGTCCTGAGAAAAATAATTGTTTTTACGCTAGCTATTTAAACTCGCCACCTAGATTGAGGCCAAATTATCTCCTCACAAAACACCGCGGCGACCGATCAGCGCGGCGATTAAAAAGCGCTCGAGACGAAAAAGAGACTGGAGTAATTAATCCATTCCCCTCCCAGTCTATTTTTAGATCATACCCAGCATGTCTTGACGCCCATCTAGCAGTGAAATGACTCTGATGTCATCGAGCGGGATGTGATCCTCGCCTATATTTTAGACTTGAACAGCATTTCTCCCATTTCAACGCCGAGTTCAGGTACCTCAGCCCAAAGCGGCCCTGCAGACTCGCGTCACCTGTAGCAACGATTGCTCGGCGGGGGATTGCTCCAAGTGCTCGTCAATGGGCTCAACCCGTGCCTTGGGCAATCGGGCTTTTATGTGGCTACGCGAATAAAAGACACAGCGATCAAGGCACTGCGGTGACAAGGCTTTCGGTTAAAAAACACTATAATGCAGCCATCCCTGTAGCAAAATCCGTTCGTCAGACAGCTCTTACTGCGCCTGGCGTGCCTTTCTGGCGCAGACTTTCGAGCTCTGCTTTAAGTAATCCTCTTCGCCCAAGTAGGCATTTTTGCGCTTCTCTTCTTTCATACATTGATCGTAGGGATCTGACATACAACCGCCGAGAGATATCAGGCCGACGACCGTCATCATTGCAACCCGCGCGCGCATCAAGCCCGTGCGGTCTCGATCCAATCTTGCTACACAGCCTTTCATCATTCAAAATCCTCTTTTTCAGTAATTCTCGGAGCAGGCATAATCATACTCCAGATTACTTTTTGTGTTTGAAACACTGAAGTGAAATGCTAGGCTGGTATTAATCAATTAT
>CAJIZO010000204.1 GCA_905181995.1 Flavobacteriaceae bacterium TMED48 | reverse complement strand
ATGGGGCTCTTGATATGGGGCGCTTAATATGGGCTCTTGATATAGGCCGTTGGCATCGGCCCGCTATATTGGCCTTTTAAAAACACCGTTTAAGTCGGCCCGTTAAATCAGCGCTTGATGTCGACCGCGCTCGGTAACTCTCGCGTGTTAGCCGTCAGACCTAGCGATCATCTGCTTGGCGATAATGATCCGCTGTATTTCGTTGGTTCCCTCGCCGATGCACAGCAAGGGCGCGTCGCGATAAAACCGCTCTATTTCATATTCGGGCGAATAGCTGTAACCACCAAACACGCGCATCCCGTCGAGGCTATTTTTAACCGCTGCCTCAGAGGCAAAAAACTTCGCTTGGCCTGCCTCTAGGTCGCAGCGTTCATTTTTGTCAAATTTAACCGCGGCTTGTTCAACCAGTAATCGCGCCGCTTCAGCGCGCGTGGACATCTCTGCGAGCTTGAGCTGAATAGCCTGATGCTCGGCGATGGGCTTGCCAAAGGTCTTGCGCTCTTTGGCGTAGGCGAGCGCCATTTTGGTAGCGCCTGCCGCCATGCCTGCGCCGCGCGCAGCAATATTAATACGGCCGAGTTCAAGACCACCGGCGACCTGCACAAAGCCCTTACCCTCTTCGCCGCCGATCAAATTATCTGCGCTCACGCGAAAGTCTTGAAAGATTAATTCGGCGCTGTCGATGGCGCGATAGCCCAGTTTTTTGAGCTTTTTACCCACCGTAAAACCCTCGCCTTTTTCGCACAGGAACAAACTCATGCCCCGATGCGCAGGCGACGCTTGAGGGTCTGTTTTGGTCAATACCGCCAAACAATTGCCCTTGATGCCGTTGCTTATCCATGTTTTGGTGCCGTTTAACACGTAGTCGTCGCCATCCCTTTGCGCGACCATGCGGATGCTCTGCAGGTCGGTGCCCGCATCCGGCTCGGTCAGGCCTATACCGCCGCGCAGTTCGCCCGTGGCAAAGCGCGGTAAAAAGTGCGCCTTTTGCGCCGCGGTACCCGCCCGCTGCACGCAGCTGGCCATAATCAAATGGGAATTGAAAATACCACTGGGTGCCATCCACACCTCGCAGATTCTTGAGACAATGCGTGCATAAGTGGTCGCGCTGAGACCCAGACCGCCGTACTCTTGAGAGATTGTCGCGCCAAACAAACCCAACTCTTTCATCTGCTCGACCAACTCTAGCGGATACTCGTCTGCCTGATCGAAATGCAGGGCAATCGGTCTGACATCTTTCTCTACCCAGCGGTCGATGGTGTCGAGAATCTGCGCTTCCATTTCTCTGTATTCGCTGGCGTTAAAGTCTAGATCATTCATTTTATATACCTGTCATTAATCAACATCAGAGACGCGCATCGGTATCAGCATCGAGCGCTCAAACACGCAGACTTTTTCGCCGTGCTGGTTACGACCCAGCGTTTTTACCGTGACAATGCCGGCGTTGGGACGCGATTTTGAACGGCGTTTTTGCAGCACCTCGGACTCGGCATACAAGGTGTCGCCGGGGAAAACCGGCGCAACCAGGGCAATCTCCTTCCAGCCCAAATTGGCAATCGCTTGTTCGCTGACATCGGACACGCTCATACCCACTAAAATAGCCAGCGTAAGCGGGCTGCAGACCAGCGGCTTGCCAAATTCGGTGCCCTTGGCATACTCTTCGTCAAAATGCAGTGGGTGGGTATTCATCGTCAATAAGGTGAACCAAGCATTGTCTTGCTGGGTCACCGTGCGACCGGGACGGTGCTCGTAGACATCGCCTACGGTAAAGTCTTCATAGTATCGTCCGCTCGCCGCCCGATAGCGGTTTGGCGCCACTTCTTCATCTTGTCTAATCGCCATTGGTAACCCGACCTTGCTAATGCATTGGTATGTACAAGACGTAGTATCCGACGATAGCTATACGGATGCAAGTATGCCTGGCGCCGCAGCGGCTGAGATCCTCTCAACGCCTGCGAAGACATCAGTAACGAGCGTCAAGCGCATGGCGTTGCGAGCAAAAATATTCGATATATGTTACATAGATAGAATAATACGGCGATACTAGAGAAAAAGAATGGCGTCTGAAGAAACGCTTAGAATAACGCGACAATCATGCGGAGCACAAACTTAATGAACTTACCTTTGCAGGGAATTCGAGTGCTGGCGATTGAACAGTTTGGTGCCGGCCCCTACGGCTCAATGTACCTCGCCGACTTTGGCGCTGAAGTGATCAAAATAGAAAGCCGCGAGAGCGGCGGTGATCCAGCGCGGCAAACTGGCGCGATGGTATTGGCAGAAGACGACAGCGCCTATTTTCAAGCGCTCAACCTAAACAAAAAGAGCGTTACCTTAAACCTTAAAAGCGATGAGGGTAAGGCGCTGTTTCATGAACTGGTAAAGACCGCAGACGTAGTATGGAATAACCTCAGGGGTAATCAACCCGCGCGACTGGGCCTAGACTACGCGAGCTTAAAGGCGGTTAAAAAAGACATCGTATGCACGCATATCTCGGCCTATGGCCGCGACAACAACCGCGCAGATTGGCCCGGTTATGACTACCTGATGCAGTCTGAGTGCGGTTTTTTAGAGCTTACTGGCGAGCCCGAATCGCCGCCGACTCGCTTTGGACTTTCGATCATTGATTTTATGACCGGTACGGTCGCCGCAATGGGATGCCTGGCGGCGTTAATTGGACGCGCCAAGTATGGCGGCCGCGACGTGGATGTGAGTCTGTTTGACGTGGCGCTGCACCAGTTGACCTACCCCGGTACGTGGTATATGAACCACGGCATCCGCACCGAGCGATTGCCGCGTGGCTCACACCCATCACAAACTCCGGTGCAGTTGCTGAAAACCGCCGATAGCTGGATTTTTGTCATGTGCATGACCGACAAGTTTTGGCATTTGCTGATCGACATCATCGAGCACCCCCAATTAGCCCAAGACCCGCGGTTTGCCACGATGCGAGATCGTGCCAAAAATCGCGATGCGCTAACGCCAATACTTGATGAGATTCTCAAGCGTGATGTGACCGCCAATTGGTTGGCCAAACTGCAAACCCACATACCGGTATCGCCGGTCTATGACTTACCTGCCGCACTGGACAACCCATTCGTTGAGCAAGTGCAAATGCGCGCCGAACTGGCCCATCGCGGCGATGAACTGCGGGTGTTGCGCAACCCAATACGCTTCGACCAAGAGCGCCTAGCGACCTCCCCCGGGCCCGGATTGGGCGCGCACAACCAGCAATTACTGGGCGAAGAGCTAGGCCTTGCGAACCAGCTAGAAGATTTAAAACGCCGCGGTATCATCTGATCGATCCGGCGACTGAGCCCCTGAGGTGTTGATTGATGTTACTGGCAATACCAAACACCGATCCCTCTGGCTTGGGTTCTGGCCCTCTGGGTTGGGTTCGACCCCAAAACACGCGACGCAAAGCCAGCGGCCTGCCCGGCTTATACTCAGTTGCTCGCTAGGCGCTACGCGCTCCTTTTTGCTCTGCCACTACCACAAAATGTGCACTGCTCACATTGCCTTAATAACCACCCACCCACGCATTTTAGGCTGTGCCGAGCCACACAAACGCTTATGGCAAAGCGCAAATTTGTGCGCACTTGATACTCACGCAAGGCGCATTTACATTTCAGGCATTAGAAAATTGCTCGATGAATCAGCTAGTTATAAAAATGCGCAGGGAAATAACGCGCAACGCAAGGTGTGTCAATGTGCATGCGAACTTTGCTCTGACGAGAATGCCACTACCCCTTTTAAATCATATCTTTTAGCGCACTCTCGCCAATACAGTGAAAGTGTGTCAATGCGCATGCCCAAGATACAAATGTTAAGCCTCTAAAGTACTGTCGATATAATTTTGAGTTAAAAGGCATCAGCGGGGTCAGTTTGATCCTGCTAAAGTTTAACGGAGACTTTTAACGATTCAAGCGTCAGGTCTTGTTTTTTGTATTAACTCAAAAAAAACCAAAACGCAAACGGTGTCACCAGCCCCCGTTGACCCTTATTGCTGGCGAAGTTAGAGCCAAGAATAGAAGGCGACAGTGACGTGATATAACACGTCACTTTTAAATTATAGCTGCTAAGCTAAAGTTAATATTAACCAAAATCAATGTTGATGG
>CAJIZO010000203.1 GCA_905181995.1 Flavobacteriaceae bacterium TMED48 | reverse complement strand
AACGTACTGTTTTAAAGGGACTGTTCTAAACGTACTGTTTTAAAGGGACTGTTTTAAAGGGACTGTTTTAAAAGCACTGCTTTAAAAACGCGATGGTTCAATGACCATAGTCTGCCATCCAGTGACTATAACGCGCGCCGACCTTGGTGCAGTTGCTGGCGTACTGTATTACTGTCGCCAAATCATTTGCCAGCCTCGACGATGTCATACAAAAACTGTTGTATCGAAAACCCGTTGGTTACCGGCAACTCTGCCCCTTCAGGCAAAGTCGCTGTAAAGCTAGTGTTAGCTATATTGGGGCGACCGGTTGCAAGATCTATATCGAGGTGCATTTTACGCTCCGAATCGTTGTCGACACCATCGCGTTCGGCGAATAGCAAAGGCGCGTAGAGACTGTTGCGCACCACCACCAGCGATTTATCAAAATCGATAAGAATGTATTGATGGTCAAAACCGGCCGCTGCATAGGTGCTAAAGGTCACCGGAAAGCTCGGCGTCTGAGGATCTATATAGCCCGGTACGAGCGTCCGAAATTGCAAACCATAGGCATCTATGAGCGGCTCGCGCTGCACAATTGAATCCGTGGCAATCTTTTTAATCGCCTCGACGTAGCTCTTCGAAACCACCTGTTCGCCGTTCCAGCCCCCATCGTTCAATAGCAACTGTCCGAGCTTGGCAAAATCTCGCGGTCGCGCGTCGAGGCAGCAGTAACCTAAGTAGTTACCCGCCCGCTGACCGACTTCGACGTTGTCGCGCCACCACAGAGCGGTTATGTTGAGTGGACTGAATAAATAGCGATCGGCATAGTCCTGCAAATCCTTGCCGGTAGCCTGAAAAAGGATTTCAGCCAGCGCCATAGAATCGCAGTTAGAATATAAAAAACTGCCGACCTTTAAGTTCACCCAGGTAGCAATGCCCGGCTCTGCCAGGTCGAGTGAACGCGCCAAGCACGCCGACAACTGATCATCGGCGTAGTAGATATTGCCACCCGCCTCGGCATCTTTGGCGCTCGTGCAGGGCTGCAGATCGCCGCTGAAGAAATCTATGCACATCGGCTCCAAGCCAGAGCGCATGTCGAGTAAGTTAGCGATACTGATATCCTTTCGCGCGTCATTCGCCCACGCGGGGATATAGTTGGATGCACTCTCATCGAGAGATTCTATCTCGCCCCGATCGATCGCGATACCGACCAACAAACTGGTAACAGATTTCGCCATCGACCACGAATTGGCCAGAGAATCTCTATCCCGAGCGCTGTAGAGCGCGACGAGTTGGCCCCAGCCAGCGGACTCTAGGGCTTCGGTTTCTAGGGTGCCAATCCCTCGGTAGCGTTCGTAAATCAGTCGATCATTGACAATCACTACACCGGCCTGGGTGTAATGACCATCCATAAACGCCGCGTCGAAGGCCGCTGCGAGGGCCGTCGCATCAAAACCCTGAGATTCTGGGCTGGCTTCCAGCCAAACGGTGTTGTTGGTTTCTGGGGTTGGGGCTGGATCGACGGTGGGATTGCCACCGCCACAATTAACGAGGGTTAATAGACACAGTACTGAAACAAAAACATGTTTGATCACAACCGACACTCCCTGTCGAAAAATTTGCCAAAGCGATTGCCGAACCGTCAGTCAAAGCGATTGCCGAAGCGTCGCCCAAAGCGATTGCCGAAACGTCCGCCAAAGCGATTATCGAAGCTTCAGCCAAACCGTTTACCGAACCGATTGACCAAGCGTCTGCTGAAATGTCTGCTAAAACGTCTGCTGAAACACCCGCTGAAATGTCTGCTGAAACGTCTGCTGAAACGTCGGCTGCAACTAGGCCACAATGACTTACCTAGTCCTCCGGCCGGCACCGTTCATTATGCAATCAGCCGGACGGGCCGCAGCGTCCAATCGGCACATTTAATGTCCCGCAATTAGCCGATATTGAACCCGAGGCGCACACGGCTGCGAATCTTGCCCTATAATAGCGCCAACCGCGCGCTATAGCCACCGGCAAAACGCCAATGCTAACGGCCGAATCGACGCGTAAATAGGTCTAAAATCAATCTATCGGCAGGAGACACCATACTCGCCATGATAATGCACAACTTGACGGTTGTTGGCACGCGACGTATTGCTATACTTTGACTGCAAAAATTTGAGCCCCAATACTTATGTTAAAAAGTTTATTTACCCCTAAGTGGCAGAGTGACGAGCCAACAACTCGACAGCGCGCCCTTGCAGAGACCTCAGACCCACAAATTATCGCCACTATGGCCGAGTCTGATCCCCTACCGGCGCTCCGCGATGCAGCGTTGGCTAAGCTCGCTGATAGCGCGTTGCTAAAACAGTTGCTCGAGGGCGCCAATGAACCAGAAAAATGGCTGCGCATTGCCTTTAGACTGCAAGTGGTAGAGCCTCAACTGGAAACTCTGGTGCGCCGATTTAAGCTACTCTACCGAGCATGGGATCGTCAAACCACTTTTGACATTCTCGCTCGACAGTCCCAGAGCGACCTCGCCTACCAATTGTTACTCGCCACCGAGGACGATGATCTACCCTACGAAATCGCCATCAGCAACCTCAGCGTCGATATCCGCTTAGCCGCTGTAGACGACATAGAAATGCTCGACAGCCTACTTCGAGTACTTAAAAATTCCAGCCATAAACCCGTTATACAAGCCTGTCGCGTCAAGGTAGAGGCAATCCGAGCAGAACAGAAAAAACGTCAGCAGATCCATACAGAGGCCAGTAATGTGCTGGCAGAAATGCGCCAATTGGCCGATCACACAATCGCCGATACCTTTTACCCAAGCAAGTTTGAGCGGCTCGAGCGGCATTGGAAAAATCTTGATCTAGCAGCGCTCGAGGTCAGTGTGCCCGGCATCGCGACAGACGTACTAACGCCGAATTCGAACAGCGCAGAAATACGCAATCACGCCGACATAACCGAGGCCTTCGCGCAGGCGCGCAAGGCGTGTCAAATCAAACTTGCGGCGCTGCAGCACGCGCACGCCCTCGAGGCAGAAAAACAACAGCGATTGGCGCAACAATCTGAGATCTGCCAACAGTTAGAACAACTGCTTGGCGCGGCCCAGCAACCAACGTTATCGCAAGCGCAATTGCAGCAGCTAGAAGTGGATCTGCAGGACCGGATCAGCGCATGGCTAAGTTGTATCG
>CAJIZO010000202.1 GCA_905181995.1 Flavobacteriaceae bacterium TMED48 | reverse complement strand
GATACGTCGTTTTGGGTGACCAATTCACGTTCCAGTGGCTCGACGTAGGGGTTGGTGCGGCGGCTCTCGATGGTCGCCACTTCGTTGTTGGTCAATTCTAGGCGGCGATGGATCTGGGTACTGGTATGACCGTGTTGCCGCAACCAATTGAGCACCGCCGCTGAGCCCTGCAGTCGACTCCCAGGATCGTTTAATTGCAGCGACAGACCGCCGCTGCCGATGCCGCTGTCAATGCTCGGGCCATTACTCCATAGCGCGGCGCCTAAACCGGCGGATCGGAGTAAATTCAAATCCAACTGGCGCTGGTTCTTGCGCCGAAAATCGATTTCGTAAATAGCGATCTCGACCACCGCTTTGTTGTTGTGTCCGGCGTTAAACCAACGCACCAGATCCTCGGCAGCGCGCACCTGATTGGGCCGACCGCGCACCACCATAATGCCGACCGACTGCATTATCGCGAAACTCGCGCCGTCGATAGCGTTCGGATCAAACGCCGGTTCGTCGCGGCGACCCGAATGACGCGCGCTCGAATCTTCGGCGCCGTCAAACGGGCTGCGAAATAGGCTCGCCACGCCATAGCTAGGGCTAGCGTCGGCCAGGTCATCGCGGTCTAAATTTAGCCGATCACGATTGCCCTCTCGCTGGTCGTCGTCTGAGTCGTCCTGATCACCGCCATCGCCACCGTCAAAACCGAGTGAGGTCATGGCGCTGGCAAGCGCTTCGTAGGGATCTTCGCCGCCGGATAAGTCGTTGCTGCCGCCGCCGCTATCGCTCTCGAGTGAACTCTTGCCGAGGTTATAACTGCGTGCTCCGGGCGGCACCAACAACCGAAATTCCCGCGCCAGTATGTCGCTGACGATCATCACTCCACCGTGCAATCTATAGCTCCAGTTGGTTTGTAGCATGATTCCATCCAAGTAATCTTTGAGCGTCGCCTCACCACCGGTATGACTTACCCGCGGCGTCGATTCTGGCCGCGACAGTTGGTATACCACTGGATGCTCGCCAAGCATCCCCGCGAGAACCACTTTGGGGTCGGCGTCGCGATATACCGCGGTCGCTGGATAGGCCAACCAAGGCGCATCCTTGGGCACCAGTACCCGCTCGAGATGGGCTTTTTTTGGCACCACCTGGGTGACCGCGCCGACGCCCTGATCGCGCAGCGCATCGAGGTCCTGCGCTTGGCGGAGCAAGTCAGCGGCCACCGAGTTGTCGGAACCGACGTGATAATTACCGCAGCCAGCGCTGAATAACGCCAGTAACAGCCCAACCCATAGATCCGGGCGCTTGGCAATCGCTGCCAGACACTGTGGCGGTTGCCGTTTCACGCTTGACGACTGCGGGTGGCGCGCGGTGCCTGTTACCATCTCGGCGGTTATCATAGGTCGCGCCTGTGTTCGGCAAAGTCCACGCGTCGACCGCGGATTTGCCATAGAAGATTGTATTGGCTTTGAAAATACCCCAGCACGCCATCGATTTCGGGTGTGCTCGAGGCGCTAATGGGTTGATCTATCAACCAGTCGACAACGCTGTTGCCGCTATAAAAGTGCCAACGCCCCATGGCATAGCCACAACGACTAATGTTGGTTTCGATGTTTAACCGTAGGCTGCCCTCGATCAGCTCGATACGCCCACAGTAGGGGTGCTGGCGATCGCCCGATGAACGCGGTATGTCGGGCGGCAGCGCCTGCAGATCAAAACTGTCGGTGTCGATACCACCCGCGGCGAGATCGGCCAGGCGCAGTGCCTCGCTGACTCGGCTCTCCCCCGATCGGTAGCCATCTGCCAGACGTTGATCGGCCGTGGAGGGGCCCTCGGGTAATGCAACGCCTAACACTGTTTTGCTTGTGAGCTTGGTGATTGGTTGTGGATCGATAGATCCGGCAGTGAGATCAATCGATCGGTCAGTCGTTGGCTCGATGGTGTGAGAAGCGGCCATGGACTGGTTATGGGCAACGTCTGTAACCGGCACCATCGAGCCGGTCGGCGCAAGCAGTTGAACCCCGGCGCGCAGCGCGTTAGCATCTTGCGCCACGCTGGTCGAGAGGTGCAGTCGGTGGCGGTCGACACCGGCTGCGACCAAATGATCGGCAACCCATTGAGCGCGTTGCTCGGCGTATCCGAGCAAACGCTCTCGCGGGGTATTGGCATCGGTGGCGCGGCTAATACCGGTAATGTGAATAGGTAAACCCAGTGCCGCTGGCTCGAGCGCTGCCGCCGTTGCAGCGGTTATTGGCGATGGCTCGACCACACGGGTCACCGAACCCAATGCAAACGGAATAAACATCGTCGTCGGCGCCTGCCAACTGGGAGCGACTAGCGCCGGTTGCGACGATGTGCCGAGTTCAGCTCTTTGCCACGCGCCACTGGGTGCGACCAGCGGGCCCGTGATCAGGCGCGGGCGTTGCGTCGTTGCGCTCACCGGTCGTTTATTGAAATCGCGCTGGGCTACCAACAGCGCGCGCTGATTCCAGTCGAGCGTAAAGTCGAGGCCATATTCATCTGCAACCTCGGTCAAGACGTCGGTCAGTGGTTGCTGATTACGCCACGATACTTGAACGCCAAGCAGTAAATTGGGGTCGTCCAGCAGCACGCGGAAATTATCCGGCACAATACCTGCGAGTACCGAGGCCAGTGGCATACGACCAATCTCGCCAACCAGACTATGAACGCCGGTGCCGATTTGGGTCAATCCAGTGGCGGCATCGGAGTCATCATCCGCCATCGCATTGGCGACGCCCGACAAACCGCCATGACGTTCTACGATCGGACCCTGAGTAGGGCGATTATTGACTTCTGGTTGGGCGTTTAACGCCGCGGCCCGAGCCTCTATCACGAACCCTAGTAGGGTATATAGCAGCGCCGTAATAATGTACTTTTGCATCAGCAATCCCTTGCTTGGTGTTGAACAAAGCCATCCAAGCCCTTAGATATTTGCTCGCAATATAGCCCCTGCGAGCGATAAAAAAAGTGA
>CAJIZO010000201.1 GCA_905181995.1 Flavobacteriaceae bacterium TMED48 | reverse complement strand
CGGCGCGGTTTGATGGCTGTCGCGCCTGGGAGCAGCACGGATGAAGCGAGCGACAACATGCAGTGGATTAATGATTTAGACGCCTATCGACGCGATGACGCGCCCGACACGGTGAATCCCAGTTTATGGCGTCAGGCAAAGCTAAATGCCATCAGCGGTTTGTTTAAGGTCGATGATGGAGTCTATCAGTTGCGTGGCTTTGACCTTGCCAATACCACCCTCATTCGGGCCGACAATGGCTGGATAATTGTCGACCCTTTGACGTCGCTGGAGACCACCACTGCGTCGATCGCCTTTGCTCAAAAGTATCTCGGCAAGATCGTGCCAACCGCGATTATAATTACCCACAGCCATATCGATCATTTTGGCGGTATAGATGCTTGGATGAGTGCGGCCCCATCCGCTGATGTGCAAATTATCGCCCCGCAGGGATTTATGCGCGAGGCCACCAGCGAAAATATTTTGGCCGGCACGGCGATGACCCGTCGCGCTAGCTACATGTTTGGCTTTGGGCTGGAGAACACGCCGAAGGGCCATGTCGACTCGGGTTTGGGGCGGCGTGTGATCTCGGGGCATACGTCGATTAGAGCGCCGACCACGGTGATCGACCGCGCCGAGCAGCGGCTGCAGATCGATGGTGTTGATTTTGTCTTTTACAATATGCCCAATTCAGAGGCGCCGGCCGAATTGACGTTTTATATGCCGCAGAAAAAGATCTTTTGTGGCGCTGAGTTGGTATCCCATACCCTGCACAACATATTGACGCTTCGCGGCGCCAAGGTGCGCGATGCGCTTGCGTGGAGTGAATACATCGGTATCAGCATAGAGCGGCTTAATGAGGTCGAAATTCTCGTTAACAGCCATCATTGGCCGACCTGGGGCCATCGACGTATCATCGAACAGTTAGAGCAACAACAGGATGTCTATCGCTTTATTCACGACCAAACTCTACGTTTGGCCAATCGCGGTTACACGCCGATCGAAATCGCGGAACAACTCAAACTCCCCCCCAGTCTTGTAGACAAATTTCATGTTCGCGGCTACTACGGAACCGTTAGCCATAACAGCAAGGCTGTCTACCAGCATTATTTTGGTTGGTACGATGGCAACCCCGCCAACCTCAACCGACTCCCGCCGGTGAGCGCAGCGCAACGTTACGTTGCCTTGATGGGCGGCGTGAAAGGCACCATAGCGGCGGCGGCGGCGGCGGCGGATAAAGGTGAATACCGCTGGGCGGCAGAACTGCTCAATCATGTCGTATTTGCGGATAGCGACAATCGCGAGGCGACAAATCTGCTCGCAGAAAGCTACCGGCAGTTGGGCTATCAGGCTGAATCGGGTCCGTGGCGAGATATCTATTTGTCCGCTGCCAAAGAGCTGCAACAGGGTAATCAATATCGTGCTCAGGACCTCCGGTTGGCGCGCAAATTCTTGCAAAAAGTGCCACTCGAAGAGTTTATGAAAACAATCGCCGTGAGATTAGACCCTAATAAAGCTGCCGGCAAAGACTATAAGTTGAATATTCACTTTCCGGAAGAAAATACAAATTTTGTCCTGTGGTTGCGCAATTCAGTGCTTCACTACCGCAAAAACCATCGAGATGAGACAGCAGATGCCAGTATTAGTGTCGGCCATGATTTTTTTATCGATTTGATGTTGGGCGAAGTCGGACTGACAAATTTGTTGCTGTCCGACCAGTTGACCATCGAGGGCAATCGATTAATTATCATCGAGCTACTGGCAATGCTCGATAGTGGCGATGATAGCTTTAACATTGTGACACCCTGAGCGAAATTAGACAGCGATACGCCGTTCGAATTATGGGTCAGTCGTCGATGGTTGTCCGCGGCAACACGGTGTCTGCGCGGTGGCAGAGTCGGGCGAGAAATAAAAATAAATGCCAGCTAAATTAGTAGCTTAAGCTATTTATCTTGGTAAATTATAGTGGCACATCAGCTAGGCTTTACAGGTGTTTAAAGAGTTCTTGGCCGGTAGTTTTGAGTGATGGATGTTTTTGTCACAATTGTGTCCCCAGAGTGACTCGATCATGGCGCACAGTGGATTATTCTCAACAATTATTAATCCAAGGGGAGGGCGATGATGACTGGCGCACCAAGCAGTTTTGCGGAACAACAATTTGCACAGCTAAATACCGATAACTTTTCCAATTTACTCGATGCATTCGAGCGCGCATGCGCTGAATTTGCAGAAAAGCCTGCGTTTCATTGCCTTGGGCAAAGTCTTACATTTGCCGATATTGACCGACTGAGCGCGCAATTTTGCGGATTTTTATTCGCCCACTGCGGCCTTGAGCGCGGCGATCGAATCGCCATTCAACTGCCCAATTTGAATCAGTTTCCGATTGCGGTTTGGGGCGCATTAAGAGCTGGATTGACCATCGTCAATACCAACCCAATGTATACGGCACGCGAGCAGATACACCAATTTAACGATTCGGGAGCCTCTGCGCTGGTGGTGTTGTCCGACCTGCTACCAATCACTGAACAGGTGGTCCCGCAGACGGCAATAAAAACCGTGATTGCCACCCATGCCCTAGATCTCATAAATCCCCAACCTCTGCCACCGTCGTCGCTGGCGAGTCTGGTTGACTTTAACCAGGCCCGCGCGTTGGGTGTCAGCGTTGAGCTGCCTCGGTTAACGACAACCATGCAAGATTTAGCGGTGCTGCAATATACTGGCGGTACCACTGGGCCGGCCAAGGGCGCGATGCTGAGCCATGGTAACGTTTTTGCCGGTGCGCGCATGTCTAAATTGAGCGTTGCTTTGGATGCCGATAGCGATGAAATTCTGATAGCGCCCATGTCGCTTTACCACGTCTTTGGGTTTACCATGAATGTCATCGGAGGGTTTCTCTATGGCGGACTATCGGTGTTGATTCCAGATCCACGCGATATCGATGGGCTGGTAAAAACCATGGCAGCGTTTAAATTCACCAGTATGGCGAGCGTTAATACCTTGCTGCAGGGGTTGATGGCGCATCGAGATTTTGACCGTATCGATTTTTCAGCCGTCAAGGGAATCATCGCTGGAGGTACCGCGCTAGTCAAAGAGATCGGCGATCAGTGGCGCGAACGAACGGCGTCGGAAATATACGAGGGTTATGGGCTCTCTGAGACATCCGCAGCTCTAACTTGCAACAGCCCGGATGCCGCGCGGGTTGGAACCGTGGGAAAAGCCATGGTTGCCGAGGAAATAAAGATCATCGATGCTCGTGGCAAATCGGTGGCCGCTGGCTGCGCTGGGGAGATATGCATGCGCGGGCCGCAGGTTATGGGCGGTTACTGGCAGCGACCCGAAGCCACTGCCGAGGCTATCGATGCCGCGGGTTGGTTTCGTACTGGCGATATCGGCACTCTCGATGACGACGGCTATGTGCGGATTGTCGATCGCCTCAAGGACATGGTGATTGTCTCTGGATTCAACGTCTATCCAAATGAAATCGAAGCTGTGGTGTACGGGCATCCGGATATTACTGAGTGCGCGGCCATCGGTATTAAAGACCACAAAACTGGCGAGGCAATCCTGTTATACGTCGTGTCGACTAATCCACAATTGACGGCGGACGAGATTCAACGCTTCTGTCGAAGGCAATTAACTGCGTACAAAGTTCCGCGTATGGTAAAATTCTCACAAGAACTGCCGAAATCGCCGGCGGGAAAGATTTTACGCAGAGCATTACGAGAACAATGACCGAAGATGGACTGGCAGGATTTAGCCAAAAGACCACGCAATATCTAACCGCCAATGGTCTCAATATTGCCTATGAGACATTTGGCGATCGTCAACAACCCGCGCTGATATTGGTCGCCGGTCTATACAATCAGTTGGTTAGATGGCCGGTGGTATTTTGTCAGGCGCTGGCAGATAGAGGCTTCTTTGTCGTTCGCTTCGATAATCGGGATATTGGGCTGAGCGATAAAATCGAGGGCGCCCGCGCGCCGAGTTTATTTCGCCAGTATATGAAGCATCGATTGGGTATTCCGGTTGCTGTGCCCTACCGCCTCGACGATATGGCGCACGACGTTGTGGGTATATTGGATGCGCTAAAGATCCGAGCCGCACACTTGGTGGGCATGTCAATGGGGGGGATGATCTGTCAGATAGCTGCCGGCCGCTATCCTCATCGGGTGTTGTCATTGACCTCGATGATGTCCAATACCGGTGTTGTCGGCAAGGGTAAATCAGCGCTTATGGTGTCTATTCAGATGCTTGCAAAACCTGCTAAAAATCAATCCTCACTAGATCACAGCGTCGAGACTCTGCAGATGATTGGCAGTCCGGGATATCCCGTTGCAGATTCAACGGTTCGAGCGATGCTGGCCGCTGAATATCGCCGATCAAGTCACCCTGCGGGCTATGTGCGACAAATGGCGGCGATTAATACCAGCGACAATCGTGTTGGCTGGTTGCGGTCATTGCGGATGCCGGTGCTGGTTATTCACGGTTTGCAGGATCGCCTAGTCTCTGTCGATGGCGGTATAGATACGGCCAAGCATGTCGCCAACGCGAACCTACAAATATTTCCTGGGATGGGGCATAACTTACCATCTGAGCTGTTGTCGACGTTTGCCGATTTGATCCTCGACAATGCTCGGGCAGTTTAAAGGTGACTAAACGCACAGCAGTATCTCAAGAGACGCTTTTGGCTGCGAGAGCGTTGACTTGGCACGGCCATTGATCTGGTGATTATGGCGACAGAAAATCTAGCCATAACCATCGCCATAGTTTACCATTTCCAATTCGCATAGCGCGGTAACTAAAGGCTACGAGTGCAGTGGCGCATTGACGGCATACCCCGCTTTTGCTAGTGTATACATATCTGAAATTAATGGATTTTATTCGCGATGAAATACCTCTAATGGCAAGCTTGAGCGCACTGCGTATAAGACCCAAGGTTACCCTGTTCATTGTCTCTGTCTGTGTCATCGTCAGTGGTATTAGTGGTTGGATTAGTTATTACCACGCGAGGGCCTCGCTGGAGGATTACACCTTTCGGCAATTGACGTCGATTCAGTCGGCTAAAACCAGTCAGGTCAGCGAATATTTTGCATTGATCGAAGCGCAGGTGAGATCGCTGGCGAAAAATCCAACCACCATAGCGGCGACCGCGGAATTCAAACGTGGTTTTTCCGAATTGTCGCGACGATCGGATGAACGCGCATCGACGCCACAGTCGGTGGCGCGCAGCGCGGATCTTAGCGCCTACTATAGCAACGATTTTTTACCCGCATTAAATGAAGGGTTTGGCACAAGCTCTGGCATTGAGAGCGTTTTTCCGGTGGCTGAAACCGCTCGTTATTTGCAGTACCACTACATCAGTAACAACCACCATCCGCTGGGTGAAAAACACCAATTAGAGCATGCCGATGATCAAAGCCTGTACAGTCGAGTGCATGCTCAATTTCATGATGTTTTTAAAGAGTACCAAAATGAATTCGGTTATTACGATATTTTTCTTATCGATAACCGTACCGGTGACATCGTTTATTCGGTGTTCAAAGAGGTCGATTTTGCCACCAACTTGCGCAGTGGCCCGTTTCGAAAAAGTAATCTAGCCGATGCGTTTGACGCCGCCAATGAATTGACCACGGCGGGCGAGGTTGCGTTTATCGATTTTGATTATTATCGACCGTCCTATGGCGCTCCAGCGGCCTTTGTCTCGACCTTGGTATACGACAATGAGGTTCCTATCGGCACCTTGGTCTTTCAGTTCCCGGTGGATAAACTCAACGCCATTATGACCGATGATGGCATGTGGCGCGAAGATGGGTTGGGTGAAGCTGGTGAGACTTATCTAGTTGGCGCTGACTTCTCCATGCGCAGCGTCTCACGCTTCTTGATAGAAGATCGAGAGGGCTATTTCGACGCACTGCGAGATGTGGGTTACCCAGAAAAGACCATCGCACTGCTGGATCATTTTGATAGCTCTATTCTGTTACAAAATGTTCATACCCCCGCCGCAATGCATGCCCTTGAGGGCGGGCGAGATATCGCCATCATAGATGACTATCGGGGAGTTAGTGTTCTCAGTTCTTTTGGTCCAGTTGCGTTTGGCGATCAGCAGTGGGCGTTGTTTGCTGATGTTGATGAGGCCGAAGCGTTCGCCGCAGTCGACGCGTTGAATCGAATACTCTTACTTTCAGGATTTGCGCTAGCATTGGTTATGGCGGCGTTGTCGACTTTTGTCGCGCGCCGATTGGTCGAGCCGATCGTAGATTTAGCCGAGGCGGCTGAAGAGGTTGGCGAGGGTAATTTTGAGGTTCAATTAGCGATTAATTCATCCGATGAAATGGGCGAATTAACCGCTAATTTTAATACTATGGTGTCAAGTCTGCGCGAGCAGCGAGAGGCGATCGAATTTAAAAATACCGAGAATACCAAGCTGCTTCTCAACGTTTTACCACAGCCGATCGCCGAGCGATCAAAGGATGGCGAGACCCAGATAGCGGATGCGTTCCCCAGTGCGAGTGTTGTCTTTACCGATTTGGTCGGCTTCACCAATTGGTCTCGAGGTCTTCCACCCATGGTGGTTCTAACCATGCTCGATGACTTGTTTGGATCGTTTGACGAGGTGGCGTCGGAGTTGGGTGTTGAGAAAATCAAAACGATTGGCGATGCGTACATGGCGGTCTGCGGATTGCCGGTTCCCAATGCTAAACACGCTGAAACTATGGCCCTGCTAGCGGGTCGAATTCTTATTTGTCTCGAGGAATTTAACGCGCGTAACGGCACCCAGTTGAGGATGCGCGTCGGCTTGCACTGCGGCCCGGTGGTTGCTGGTGTTATCGGCACATCTAAATTTATCTACGACTTGTGGGGCGAGACCATCAATATGGCCAGTCGTATGGAGTCCACAGGACTGCCCGATGAAATCCAAATTTCAGAGGCCTTTTACGAAGCCCTCGATGGCAGTTATGAAGTAACTCCGCGCGGCGAAATTGAGGTCAAGGGCGTGGGTACGGTATCCACCTATTTGCTCGGTAAACGCGCGGTGCGCTCTACGGTTGACGAATAGCCGCAACCGACGACAAGCGATGGTTTTAATCGCCTCGCTCGGTATTCGCGTCTGTATTGGCTGTGGGTTGTGGGTAAATTGGTCGTCCTGGCGGGCTGACGAATGGCCTGCAAAGTCAGATTGTCGAGGGATTGGTTGGTTTGTAACGGTGAGCTGAGCTTGCGCCCTGGTGTACTGCATTGGTTTACGGCCTTGGTATATGACATTGTGCAAGGCCTCAAGCTTTGGGCTTAAAAAGCGGAATGCCCAAGTTGTTTTTCACCGCGGTGAGCTAGTGTTTGTATTATAGCGTGCTTGCCTAATGGCGAATGTCTAAGTCATTCAAACGCCCAGCGCACGGGCGCAGACGTCTGGATATTAAGCGCTACTGATAGCCAGTCGCACGGTGTTTACAGGGCGCGGCTTGGGTATTTGCCACGGTTGCGTTAGTTAGCGCTGTGGAGCTGCTCATTCAGTGCCACGGCGTTTTTATTGGCCAGGCACTCGACCGCGCCTGTGAGCGAATTTCGGCGCAACAACAAGTCATCCTTGCCGGCTAACTCTCGGGCTTTCCGTTTGGCGCCAGATCTGCCATCGCCATCGATCATGGTGACTACGGTCCCGGCTGTAACGTACAGGCCGGCCTCGACGGTGCAGCGATCGCCGAGGGGAATGCCCAGGCCTGAGTTGGCCCCCAGAAGGCATTCTTTGCCAAGGGAGATGACCATGCTGCCGCCGCCAGAAAGTGTTCCCATTATCGATGCGCCACCGCCAATATCAGAGCCTGCACCACAGAAAACGCCAGCGGATATGCGTCCTTCGACCATATTGGGTCCTTCGGTACCGGCATTGAAATTGATAAAGCCCTCGTGCATTACGGTGGTACCAGCGCCGACATAGGCGCCCAAGCGGACGCGCGCTGCATCGGCGATCCGAACGCCGGACGGGACCACATAATCGACCATCTTGGGGAATTTATCGATGCAGTTAACCGACAAATTTTGACCTCGAAGCTTTGACTCGACGGTGCGTGCAGGCAATTCTTCGATGTCGATGGGACCGGCGTTGGTCCAGGCAATATTCTTAAGCGTTGCAAAAATCCCATCGATATTGGTTTGATGAGGCCTGACCAATCGGTGCGAGAGTAACTGCAGCTTCAAATATGCTTGGGGTACTGTCGTCGGCGGGTTATCACCGATTAAAATAACCGCAACCAACGGTCTATCCGACGCCGATAACATGCGCAGGCTATCAGCTATTACGCTGTCGCCGCTGGTGCGCAGAGCCGATTCAAGAGCAATCACTTGGCCTTTGTTTAACTCGACATCGGCGCTGCGATCGCCAAGAACCGCCATGAGCACGGCGCTAATGTCTGGGTCGGGTTGAAATTGCGGTGCTGGGAACAGCACCTCTAACCACTCGCCGAGTTGATTTTTACTGCCGACACCGATACCGAAACTGTAGATTGTGCTCATAGGAAGGATCTCTTGGGGCGTTTGAATCACCCGCTATTAGAATTAAAAATCTGCTGATAAATAGTGGCGTTGAAGCCGACCTCTAGGCCTGTGGCGTGCTCTAGCACCGGCCGCTTAATCATCGAGGGTTGCTGACAAAGTAATTCACAAACATTGTCAATGTCAATGCTTTGCTGGCGAGTTGCATCGAGCTTGCGCCAAGTGGTACCGCGACGGTTGAGTAACAGTTGCCAGTCGACTTGCTCAAGCCACTGTTGCAATGTTGTGGTATCGATACCGTGTTTGCGGAAATCGTGAAAATGATACTCTACCTGTGCGCCATCGAGCCACTGTCGAGCACGTTTCATGGTGTCGCAATTGGGAATTCCGTACAGCGTGGTGGGCGTCATCTAGGCTATCCAATTATAATTTTTACCAGCGTGAGTAAGCATAGCAAATTAACCCTGTGGCCGACTAGTTTAACGCCTTCCCAAAGGCGCTCAAGCGACTTTACAGATTTTTGGCGTTACGCTTTACGCGCAACAAAAGGGTTCTTACGGTAGGGATAGCAATGCCGGCATATTTCGCACACGCGTCCATCGCAACCGCGCGCGCTACAGTATTCGCGGCCATAAAAAATGATCTGTAAGTGCAGCTTATTCCAACTTTCGCGGGGGAAGGCCTTTTTTAAATCGGCCTCTGCGCCAGCGACATTTTTTGCCCGGGTTATGCCCCATCTCTGCGCTAATCTGTAAATGTGAGTATCCACTGGAAATGTCGGTTGGCCGAACGCCTGAGACATGACTACACTGGCTGTTTTATGCCCGACGCCGGGAAGTTGTTCGAGCAGTGCCATGTCTTCTGGTACCTTTCCGGCGTGCTGATTTACTATTATGCTCGACAGTTCAGCGATGGCCCGCGATTTTTTTGGTGCCAAACCGCAGGGGCGCACGATTTGATAAATTTCACCGACGGGAATATGTTGCATGTCATAGGGGTTGTCGGCAACCGCAAATAACTTCGGCGTGACTTGATTGACGCGCTCATCGGTGCATTGGGCGCTCAATAACACTGCGACCAGCAATTGGTAGACGGTTGCGTGATCGAGAGGAATCGGAGTTTCTGGATAGAGTTGCTCCAGTCTCTCGCGGATATACAGGGCTCTTTCAGATCTCAGCATTGAATCTCCTCGATAAAACTGGCAATTCTGTGGGCGGCCTCGACACATTCCTGGGTGTCAGCCACCAGTGCCATTCTGATGCGATTGCAGCCGGGATTGGCGCCATTCGCATGCCGTGACATAAACTGTCCGGGAAGCACGCTTACGTGCTTGCGGCGATAGAGTTCTCGGGCGAAGACAATATCGTCGATCGGCGTCTCCGGCCATAGATAAAAACTTGCCCGCGGTTCCGGAAAGCTTAACACGCCGCGCAGTGCCGTGGTGACTGCGGTAAATTTTTCTCGGTAGAGGCGCCGGTTTTCGACTACGTGCGATTCATCTCCCCAAGCAGCAGTCGAGGCCGCCTGCACGGTCGGCGACATGGCGGAACCGTGATAGGTTCGGTAGAGGAAAAAGTTCTCAATCAAAGAGGCATCGCCGGCGGCAAAACCGGAGCGTAATCCTGGCAGATTTGAGCGTTTTGATAAACTATGAAAGACCATGCAGCGCTTGAAGTCAGCGTTGCCCATCCTCGCACTGGCCTCGAGTAATCCCGGCGGAGGGTCCAGTTCGTGCAAATAGATTTCGGAATAACACTCGTCACTGACGACGACAAAATCATAGCGGTGCGCCAGCCTGATCGCATGTTGCATCTGTTCTAAGCGCATAACCGCGCCGCTAGGATTGCCGGGCGAGCACAGATGCAGTAATTGGCAGCGTTGCCATATTGACTCGGGCACGCTGTCTAGGTCGGCGATAAAATCATTTTCTGCAGTACAATTTAAATACCAGGGCTCGGCTCCGGCGAGAATCGCTGCACCTTCATATATTTGGTAAAACGGGTTACACGAAACCACCGTCGGGCCTAGCGACGCGTCGATGATTGTTTGCGTGAAGGCAAAAATGGCTTCGCGGGTGCCGTTGACCGGCAGTATTTGGGTGTCGGCATCAATTGAGGTGTCCGGCAACTGATAGCGCCGGGTTAACCATTCGGCGATGGCGCTGCGCAATGACTCGGTACCTCGGGTTGTTGGGTAGCGATTAATTCCGCCGATCGCCGCCTCCAGGGCTCGCTCGACGAATTCTGGCGGCGGATGCTTTGGTTCGCCAATCGATAGGGCGATATGTTTTAGTGAGGAGGGCGGTTGAACCGCCTTTACCAGTTGTTTTAGGAGCTCAAAGGGATAGGGCTCGAGTCGTTTCAGATTAGGATTCAAGGTCACAGTTTTCCATGTTCGGGCCGGCTGCTAAGCGCGTATTGCCCACGCCAAAAATGTCGTCGACGATCGATGGACAGCCGTTAGTCATTGCAGCTATCCAACTCACGGCAAATAGTCGTCTCTACCAATTGGCAAAAATCGGCATCGCACACCGGTTGTTTGAATTCGTCGGTGAGGTAAAAGATATCTTCCACGCGCTCCCCCAGCGTTGAGATTTTAGCAGTAAGCAATCGCAGGTTGAAGCGGAAAAAGATATTCGCCATGCGCGCCAGTAAGCCCGGCCGATCCGGCGTCATTACCTCGAGCATCGTGGCGTTAGTTTCGGCGTCAATGCTAAATTTTGCTGTGGTTTTGGTGTTAAAGCTCTTTAATTGCCGGGGGGTTCGGCGCTGGGTATTAAAATCTACCTTGTCTGGCGATAACAGTCCCAAACGCAGGGTTTTTTCCAGTCTCCGACTCAGCCGACTGTCTCGCCCGACGGGTTCGCCATTGCTGTCCAGCACATAAAATACGTCAAATGTATCCTCGTCACTGTTGGTGTGCAGGCGAGCATCTTGGATATTTAAGTTCAACTTATCCAACACGGCAGCGGTGACGGCAAGAATGTTGTCTTGATCTTTGGAGTAGACGAATATTTGCGTGACGATGGGTATTTCGATACCGATATCGCGCAGCAGGATGACTGGTTCTAGATTTTTTTGATTGCCGGCACGATGTTGGTGGATGGCTTCGGTATAGCGAACAATATCATCGATGGTCTCGCGTAAGAAAAACTCATCGCCAATATCTCCCCAAATTTTCACCGCATGTCGACGCTCGATCTGGCGCTCTTTAAGGCGCTTAAATATGACGCTTTTGGCGTTTTTAGACCAGCGACTCTTGTGCACAGGGGCACCCAGTCCTCGGCTTAGCGCGCGCTTGGTCTCGACGTATAGCGATTGCATCAGCGAGCCTTTCCACTCGGTCCACAGGTTTGGGTTGGTGGCGTTAATGTCGCCGACGGTAAGAACATAGAGATAATCCAGATGCATGGTGTCGCCGACGAGCGAGGCAAATCGATGGATGACCTCGGGGTCCGAAATATCCTCTCTTTGCGATACCGACGACATTAACAAGTGGTTTTTTACCAACCAAACTAACAGCGCAACCTCATCGCGGTGGAGTGAGTGACGGCGGGCAAACTGGCCGATATCTCGAGCGCCGAGTACCGAGTGATCGCCACCGCGGCCCTTGGCGATATCGTGGAATAGGGCGGCGATAATAATGAGTTCTGGCTTTGCCAGATTTTTAAATAAATGTGATGGCAATGGGAATTGCTTGGCGACGTCTGGACGGGCAAGTCGCCGAATATTTTTTATCACCTGTAGGGTATGCACATCGACCGGGTAAATATGAAATAAGTCGTGCTGCGTTTGGCCAACAATGTTGCCGAATTCGGGTAGGTACTTGCCCAGAATTCCGTAGCGGTTCATGCGATTTAACTGCAGTGACAGCATATAGGGTGCGCGCATTAGGCGCATAAATAGGCGTCGATTGGCGGGGTCGGCTCGAAATTCTGTATCTATCAACGCAACTGAGTGTCTGATTTGCCGAATGGCCGAGGCTCTTATGCCCTCAATACTGTCGTTTTCGCCAAGGATGACAAACACTTCGAGCAGGGCAGATGGGTGGTTATCAAACGTGGTGTCGGTAGCCGTGTCGAGTAAATTGTCCCGCAGTATAAAGCGCTCATTCACGACTTTGTTGACCCGGGTCTTGTTGCCTCGATAAATAGCTTCGTCGAGGTGCTGATGCAGCACATCAGTGAGTCCTCGTATCGAAAGTACCGTGCGGTAGTAGCGTTGCATAAACTTTTCGACACCGAGCTTACCGTTGCTGTCGATGTAGCCAAACATCTTGGCGAGGCTGCGCTGGTAGTCAAATAATAGCCTTTCTTCGGCGCGCCCCGCGATCAAGTGCAAACCGTAACGTACCCGCCACAAGAACTCTTCATCGATGTATAAACGGCCGTACTCCTCCTCGAGTAAAAAAGCGTTTTGCACCAGCTGTGAACGGCGTTGAGCGCCAAAATGTCGCTTAGCGGTCCAATTGATCAATTGGATGTCGCGCAGGCCACCCGGTGCTTCTTTGATGTTGGGCTCTAAGTTGTACTCGGTGTCGTCGTGTTTGTGGTACCGCTCGCGCTGTTCTTCGAGCTTGCCACGGTAAAAGTTCGCCGACGTCCAAATGTGTTCTGGGCCGGTGGAGCGCATCAATTGCGTGAGCATCTCGGCACTGCCGCAGACCAGACGCGTTTCCATCAGGTTGGTGGCAATGCTAATGTCGTCTCTCGCGGCGTCGACACACTGCTGTATAGAGCGAACGCTATGGCTAATGTGTAAATTTATATCCCACAAAAAGGCCAGAAATTGCTCAATACTTGATTGATAGCGCTGGGTATTGTCACTGACGGTGAGTAGCAATATATCGATGTCCGAATGGGGATGGAGCTCGCCGCGGCCATATCCACCGACCGCCAGTAGACTGATATGTGGATCCCAGTCATAGCGTTGCCACGCATAGCTGATCATAAGGTCGACAAAGTCGGCACGGTCATGTACCAAGCGATGGGCTTCATCGCCCTCGTGAAAGCGCGTATTGAAGTGATTGTCGGCAGCGTTCAACGCATTTTTAAAAATCTCAACGGGGTCGCCATCTCGGAGATCGGAAAAAAAACGCTTGAGGTCAAAAAATATCGGTGCAGATTGGTGTTTTAAAAGCATCGGATTGGGATCCTAAAAGGACTCTTCGGAACGCGCTGTGAGAACTTCACAACCATCTTGAGTGACTGCGATAGTATGTTCCCACTGCGACGATAGTCGGCCATCGATGGTTTCTACCGTCCATCCATCGCGTTTTACTTTGGTGGTATGACGCCCTGCATTGACCATCGGTTCGATAGTAAAGGTCATCCCGGCTGCTAGTACCAAGCCGGTGTTGGGTCTTCCGTAATGCAACACTTGCGGATCTTCGTGGAATTCGCGGCCGATGCCGTGCCCGCAATAATCGCGGACAACGGTGTAGTGATTGGCCTCAGCATGGTTTTGTATGCAGTGCCCCAAGTCGCCCAAGCGCACGCCCGGACGAACCATTTCTAGGGCTAGATAGAGACACTCCTGGGATACAGTGACTAACCGTTGCGCGTGGGTCGGAACTTTACCGACCAAAAACATTTTACTGGTGTCGCCATGCCAGCCATCTTTTATCACGGTCACATCGATATTGATTATATCGCCATTTTTTAGGGTCTTTTTATCCGTTGGTATGCCATGACAAACCACTTGGTTAATCGATGTGCAGATGGATTTTGTGAACCCGCGATAGCCCAAACAGGCGGGGATCGCGCTCTGGATTTCAACGATGTGTCGGTGGCATATTTGATCGAGTTCTTCGGTCGTCACGCCGGGTATGACGTGCTCTTCAATCAGTTCTAGAACCTCGGCGGCCATACGACCGGCGATACGCATTTTGTCTAGATCCTGTTCGGACCTTAAATTAACCGTCATAATGGGCCTTGTTGTAAGCGTTTGTGACCGCACTATTGTAACTTGCTAGACATTGCTGGGGGAGGTTTTAGCGGTTTTTTTATGCTCCAGAATTGATCGAGCGCTTTGCCCCCACCCTATCGGCAGCTCTAAGTAGCGCCGCCGCTGGGTCAACGCGGTTATTTTTGCTTTAACTCACCCCATCAATTGTGGTATAAAGCGCGCCTCGATGGAGACGGTCTTCATCGGGTTATTTTAACTAACGACACACACGTTCCGTCACGACAGTTAGGGTGCCTATGTTCGATCATCGTTTAGATGTCGCCGGGTTGACTGTTGGGGTACGTGGAGGCCTAACCCCCAAAAGGAAAATATTATGTCTACAGTAAGCATGCGAGATATGCTTCAAGCCGGTGTTCACTTTGGCCACCAAACACGTTTTTGGAATCCCAAAATGAGCCAGTTTATTTTTGGCTCGCGCAATAAAGTCCACGTCATCAACCTCGAACACACGGTACCTGCTTTTAACGAAGCATTAAAGGTCATGCGCACTGAGGCGGCACGCGGTAATCAAATTCTGTTTGTTGGCACCAAGCGTGCTGCGAACAAAATTGTTAAAGAGCAGGCTGAGCGTTGCTCTATGCCCTACGTCAGTCATCGATGGCTGGGGGGGATGCTCACCAACTACAAAACTATTCGCGCGTCGATTAAGCGCTACAGGGAGTTGGAGCAGCAGGAGAAGGACGGTACCTTCGAACGGCTGACAAAGAAAGAAGTGTTGATGCGAACGCGCATGAAAGACAAGCTGGAAAACTCTATCGGTGGTATAAAAGATATGAATGGCTTGCCCGACATGTTGTTTGTGATCGATGTGGATCACGAGCGCATTGCCATCAATGAAGCCAATAAGCTGGGCATTCCGGTGGTCGGCATTGTCGATACCAACAGCAATCCTGATGGTGTTGATTACATCATTCCTGGCAACGATGACTCTATTCGCGCGATCAAACTTTATGCTGCATCTATAGCAGATTCGGTGTTGGAAGGTCAGGCTGAATCGGCGACGGTGTCGGATAAAGACGAGTTTGTCGAGATGGCAGAGGGTGCCGCTCCGGTGGAACAAGTCACGCCCGCTGCTGAGGCCGGCGAAGCCGCATCTGCGTAGCTTGCGCAGAGGATTGAAATAACTGAGTGCAAGGGGGCAATGGCCCCCTTTTTTATATAAAATTACAGTAATGGAGGCCAGTTATGGCACAGGTAGCAACAGCTTTGGTAAAGGAGCTTCGTGAACGCACCGGCTTGGGAATGATGGAGTGCAAACGAGCATTGGTTAGTGCCGATGCCGATATAGAAAAGGCGATCGAAGACTTACGCAAGTCCAGCGGTCTAAAAGCGGCTAAGAAAGCCGGTCGTACTGCGGCGGATGGCATGGTGAGCGTCAAGGTCAATGGTCAGTACGGTATGTTGGTTGAGATCAATAGTGAGACTGATTTTGTCGCTCGAGATGAGAATTTCCAAGCCTTTGTCAAGACGGTTGTGGATGCGGCCTTCGATGCTAAGCAGACCGATTTACAAGGTCTTTTTTCGAGCACTGATCTCGAATCTCAACGGGGTGATCTCGTCCAAAAGATTGGTGAAAATATTTCTCCGCGCCGCGCACACAGCATTGAGGCGCCGGTAGTTGGTGAGTACGTGCACAGCAATAACCGGATTGGTGTATTGGTCGGCCTGACCGCCGGCAACGAAGAGCTTGCTCGCGATGTGGCGATGCATGTTGCGGCGGTCAATCCGACCGTTGTGCGCTCTGACGATATGCCGGCAGAGGCGATAACCGCCGAAAAAGAAATCTATGCGGCACAAGCGCGCGAGAGCGGCAAGCCCGAGGAGATTATAGAAAAAATGATCGGCGGTCGCGTGGCCAAGTTTCTCAAAGAAAATAGCTTGGTCGATCAACCGTTTGTCAAAGATCCCGACACCACCGTTGGCAAGCTCGTGTCTAGCGCCGGAGCCGAGATCGTGAGTTTTGTGCGCTTCGAGGTCGGTGAGGGAATCGCCGTCGAAGAAGTGGACTTTGCTGCGGAGGTGGCGGCGCAAGTCGAAAGCGTTAGTTAATCCAAACTAGGACGTTGTATGCCAAATTCGAGTAGAGAAAACAACTACAAGCGTATTCTGCTCAAGTTGAGTGGTGAAGAACTCATGGGCAATGAGGGCTTTGGAATCGATCCGAAAGTCCTCGATCGTATGGCCCTTGAGATCGGCCAATTGGTCGGTATTGGGGTGCAGGTCGGACTGGTCATTGGCGGCGGTAACCTATTCCGTGGAGCCGCTCTCAGCGCGGCTGGTATGGAGCGAGTGACCGGTGATCACATGGGCATGCTCGCCACGGTGATGAATGCGTTGGCGATGCGCGATGCGCTCGAGCGAACCAATATTTCATCTCACGTAATGTCGTCCATCCCGATGAGTGGGGTTGTCGAACACTACGATCGACGTCGTGCTATGCGCTACATCAAAGAAGGTGATGTGGTCATTTTTGCGGCCGGCACCGGCAACCCCTTTTTCACCACCGATTCGGCCGCTTGTTTGCGGGGAATTGAGATCGACGCCGATGTCGTACTCAAGGCGACCAAAGTCGATGGCGTGTATTCTGCCGACCCCATGCTCGATCCCACTGCGACGCTCTATAGTCATTTGACCTACGATGAAATGCTTGACAAAAAGCTCGCGGTTATGGATCTTACCGCTATCTGTCTGTGTCGAGAACACGGTATGCCGTTGCGGGTGTTTCGGATGTCAAAACCTGGCGCGCTGCTCAATTTAGTGATGGGTAGTGACGAGGGAACCCTAATCGAAGAAAGGTAGGTAAGCATGATTGAAGAATTAAAGCAGGACGCGCGCGATAGGATGGACAAGGCGCTCGATGCTCTGGGCGGTGCCTTTAACAAAATCCGCACCGGGCGCGCGCACCCGAACCTTTTGGATGGCATCTCGGTAGATTACTACGGTGTCGATACGCCTTTATCGCAGGCGGCGTCGATCGGCGTCGAAGACGCTAGAACGCTGTCGGTAACACCCTGGGAGCGGAGTCTTATTCCTCAGATTGAGAAAGCCATCATGAAATCTGACCTGGGTTTAAATCCAGCCACGGCGGGAACTGTCATTCGTATTCCGTTACCTTCGTTGACTGAGGAGACGCGCAAAGTCTACGGAAAGCAGGCGAAAAGTGAAGCGGAACAGACGCGGGTCTCGATCCGCAATGTGCGCAGAGATGTATTGTCAGACGTCAAAGAGTTGCAAAAGTCCAAGGATATCAGCGAGGACGACGAACGCCGTGCGCAGGACGAGGTGCAAAAAATTACCGACGGTTACATTTCCAAAGTGGATTTGTTGCTGGCGGCCAAAGACAAGGACTTAATGGAGATATAAGCTCCGTTTGCTGACGTATTATGACCGATCAAGTCTCTAGAGACGCAAGCCATCCCCTCAGGCACCTCGCCATAATTATGGATGGTAACAATCGCTGGGCCACGCTGCGTGGACTCACGGGTATCGCTGGGCACGAGGCCGGTGTCGAACGAATTCGTGGGATCTTAAAAGCCACTAAAGCGCATGGCATTGAGGTCGTCAGTTTGTTCGCTTTTAGCAGCGAAAATTGGCAGCGACCGGAAATCGAAGTCACCGGTTTGATGTCGCTGTTTGCCAGCTATCTGAAAAAAGAGGCAATGTCGCTGCGCGATGACGGCGTGCGGTTGAAGGTTATCGGCAACCGCGCCAATTTTAGCGAGAGCCTACGCAAGTTAATTGGTGAGGCCGAATCAATTACCGCTAGTGGCAGCTTTACCTTGGTGTTGTGCGTTGATTATGGCGGCCGTTGGGATGTTGTAGAGGCTGCCCGAGAAGTCGCCATGCAAGTGCAGATGGGACGTTTGCGGGTCTCCGACATCTGCGAGAAAACGCTGGCAAAGAATCTGCAATTGCAGGACCTTCCCGACCCAGATTTGTGCATCCGCACTGGTGGCGAAGAGCGCATCAGTAACTTTTTGCTGTGGCACTTAGCCTATACCGAACTCTTTGTCAGCGATTGTTATTGGCCCGACTTCGGCCCCGAACTTCTCGATCAAGCAGTAGCCGAGTACTATTCGCGAAAGCGACGGTTTGGTCATCGGCGTAGCGGCGCGGAATCCGCTATCGGTGGCGGTGAGAGTTAGCATGTTAAAACTTAGAATTTTCACCGCGCTGGCGATGGCGACCACCTTTTTATTATGCCTGCATTATCTTTCCGCGCACGTGTTTGCTGTGCTGTTGGTGCCGGTTCTATTGTTGGCGGGTTGGGAGTGGTCTAATTTGGCGGGGCTGCAATCGGCGCAATCCAAAGCCCTGTACCTGCTCCTGCTGTTTTTAAGTTTGGCGGCTGCCGGCAGCAGCGTCAATTTCTTTGCTGAGATTAATCTAGAGGTCGGTATACAACTAATGGCCGCGGCCCTTGGTCTATGGCTATTGAACTTTGTTTTTTTGTGGCGTTATCCGACGGCGTCGGCTATCTGGTCGAGGCCGCTGTTACTGGCGCTCAATGGTTTGTTACTGCTGGTTTTTACGTGGCTAGCAGTGGTGTTAATTTTGGCGCAAGCGAATGGCACGGTGTTTTTACTGCTAGGTATCGGGGTGATTGTATTCGCCGACGTTGGCGGTTATTTTGGCGGCAAAATTTTCGGCCGGCGGCAGTTGGCACCGCAGGTAAGTCCAGGTAAAACCTGGGAGGGCTTTGCCTGCGGCATCGCCATACAAATTCCTATTTTTATATTTCTCGTGCAGTCACCAGCGCTGGCGATGCCAGCCGAGACTGCGGCACTGTTGGTATTTCCGGTGGCGTTGATCTCGGTGTTTGGAGATTTATTTGAAAGCATGCTGAAGCGTTCTAGTGGACTTAAAGACAGTAGCCGTTTATTGCCGGGGCACGGCGGTTTGCTCGATCGCATCGATGGCGTTATGGCGGGATTACCGCTGTTCGCCCTGCTGCTGCTGACGCGGCCGTTATAAATGCGTCAAACGATTACGTTACTTGGCGCGACGGGCACCATCGGCGTCAATACCCTCGATGTTATCGAGCGTCATCCGGACCGCTTTGAGGTGTTTGCGCTGAGTGGTCATCGGCAGTTTCAACGCTTGGCTCAGCAGTGTATTCGCCATCAACCGCGGTATGCGGTGGTTCTCGATGCGCAGATCGCGCTCAAGTTATCGGCGTTATTGAGCGCTGCTGCGTGTACCACGGAGGTGCTGGTCGGCACTCAGGCGCTCTGTGATGTGGCGAGTGATCCCTGCGTAGATACGGTTATGGCGGCGATAGTTGGCGCTGCCGGGCTGGGCTCGACAATGGCTGCGGTGCGCGCCGGTAAAAAACTCCTGTTGGCAAATAAAGAGTCACTGGTCATGGCCGGGACGTTGTTTATGCAAGCGGTGGTTGAGTCCGGATCAATGGTGTTGCCGATCGACAGCGAACACAACGCCATTTTCCAATGTTTGCCGGTGTCCTACGCCGATGATCATCGTGGCGGTGTCTCTAAGTTATTGTTATCGGCCTCTGGCGGTCCCTTTCGAGGTTGGGATCGCGACCGCATGCGCGGCGTTACACCAGCCGAGGCCTGCGCGCATCCGCAGTGGGCAATGGGTGATAAGATTTCTGTCGATTCTGCGACCATGATGAACAAGGGACTCGAAGTCATCGAGGCGGGCTGGCTCTTTGATATGCCGGCATCAAAGATTGACGTTGTCATTCATCCGCAGAGTATCATTCACTCAATGGTGCAGTATGTGGATGGCTCTGTTTTAGCGCAACTAGGCCACCCAGACATGCGCACCCCGATTGCCCATGCGCTGGCATGGCCCGAGCGCATGGCATCGGGTGTTGAAGACCTGGACTTGGTGGCGCTTTCGCGGCTCGATTTCGCCGCTCCAGACGAACGCAATTTTCCGTGCCTAGCGATGGCCTATGGGGCTGCGAAGGCGGGCGGGGATGCGCCGGCAGTGTTAAATGCAGCCAATGAAATAGCGGTTCAGGCGTTTCTCGATCTGCGTATAGACTTTACCGAGATTGCCGAGGTCGTCGAGCATATTATGAATGAATACCGTTTTAGTGAACCTGAGTCGCTAGCTGCTGTCGAAGAGTCTGATGCCAGAGCGCGGGTGATGAGCGTGGCTCGAATTGATAGGATTGAGCGTTAAATTATGCAGATATTTGAAACCCTGTTATACACCTTTATAGCCCTCGGCGTGCTGGTGACGATCCACGAATTTGGACACTTTTGGGTAGCCCGACGCTGCGGTGTCAAGGTGGAGCGTTTTTCGATCGGTTTTGGCACGCCATTGGTGCGCTGGACCGACAAGCTTGGCACCGAATTTGTTCTTGCTGCCCTGCCGCTTGGCGGGTATGTGAAGATGCTCGATGCTCGAACGGGTGAGGTGGCAGAGGAGGACTTGCCGTTCGCATTTAGCAGCGTTAGCGTGTGGCGCAGGATTGCCATCGTGAGTGCCGGGCCGATGGCCAATTTTATCCTCGCGGTATTTGCCTTCTGGATGATATTTCTGGCCGGCGAAGTTGGCGTTAGGCCGGTGGTTGGCGAAGTTGCGCTCGCCTCTGACGCTCAGCGGGCCGGGTTCGAGCGAGGTATGACGATACTCTCGGTCGGCGATCAGGCGACCCCGAGTTGGGATGATCTGTCGAAGAGACTGTTTGGCTTTGTTGGCAGCTCGGGAGAGATCCCCTTTGTCGTGCAGTTGGCCGATTCTAACCTGTCGGTGCCATTGCAAGTGCCGATTGACCGATGGTTGCGCGATGCGATGGATCCGGTGCCACTGCGTGAACTGGGCATTAGTCCCGCATACGAATTGCAGTCTCTAAGCTTTGCCGCGATCGATGAGGGCAGTGCGGCTGAACGCGCAGGTCTCGAGGCCGGCGATCAGGTGGTCGAGATCAATGGCATCGCCATCGACCATATCGACACCTTTATTCAGGCGGTAGCAGCGAGCCCCAACCGTGCAGTCACCCTGCTGATTAATCGTCAAGATACTCAGCTGCTGATCGATGTGGTGCCGGCTCTGGTGCAAACTGGCGAGTCCGATGTCGGGCGAATTGGCGTGACACTGGCGCCCAAGGGCAAGTTCCCCGACAGCATGGTTTTTCATGTTGATCACAGTCTTTGGAGCGCTTTGGTAAGAGGCGTTGAGCAAACGGCCGAGTACAGCGTGTTCGTGGTAAAATCTTTGGGTAAATTGGTGGTCGGCGATTTATCGCCGAAAAACCTCAGCGGTCCTATCACCATTGCCAAAGTGGCTGGAGACTCGGCCAGGGCCGGAGTGGATAATTTTATTCGCTTTGTGGCGATTCTCAGTATAATGCTTGGAGTGATGAATTTGTTGCCGATTCCGGTGTTAGACGGAGGGCATCTGGTCTACTATATGGTGGAAGTTGTAAAAGGTTCGCCGGTGTCTGATAAAGTACAGGTCGCCGGTTATAAAGTAGGATTTACCTTGCTTGTGGGATTAATGGTGGTAGCCACTTTTAATGATCTAACAAGAGCTTTCTTATAATGCTGTCGCGAACCTTCTAATGGATTACATAAGTTAAATGATACGTTACTGGCTAGTCCTTCTGTGTGCAGTTGTTTTGCATAGTTCCCAGTCCCACGCCGACGTCTTTGAGATCAAAGATATACGCATTGAGGGATTGCAGCGTGTTTCCGCCGGGTCCGTATTTGCCGCTCTGCCGGTGAGTGTCGGCGATTTGGTCGACGACGCTAGCTTGCGTGATGCGTCGCGGGCACTCTTTCGCACGGGATATTTTTCCGATGTGGTGATGGCGCGCGACAACGATGTTTTGGTGATTGGACTCGGCGAACGGCCGGCGGTCACCGAAATAAAACTGGATGGCAACAAGGCTATCGAAACCGAGCAATTACTGTCTGCGCTGCGCGACAATGGCCTCGCCGAAGGGCAGATCTTTCGGCAGGTGATCCTCGAGGGTATGACGCAGGAGTTGCAGCGACAGTATGTAGCGCAGGGGCGCTATGGCGCCTTGGTCGAAACCGAAGTGCAACAACTGCCGCGCAACCGCGTCGCGATTAACATAGATATCGACGAGGGCGACGTGGCGAAAATTCGTCACATCAATATTATCGGCAATCAGGCGTTCTCCCAAGAGGAGTTGCTCGAAAAGTTTGAGCAGCGAAAAACCGGCTGGTTGTCGTGGATTACGAGCGATGATAAGTACGCGCGGGAAAAGCTAACGGGGGATCTGGACACGCTCGAGTCTTGGTATTTAGATCGCGGTTATCTCAAGTTCGAATTGGCGAGCACCCAGGTGTCTATCAATGCGGCTAAGGATTCGGTCTACATAACGATCAACATCGATGAGGGCGATATCTATACGATCGATGAAGTGGACTTGGCGGGTGAGCTTAAAATCCCCGAAGAACAGATTAAAGCGCTCGTCATACTGCGCGAGGGAATGACCTTTTCGCAAGCTTTGATGACCGCGTCGAGCGAGTACATCACCAAGCGGTTGGGCAATGAAGGCTATACCTTTGCCGAGGTCAATGGCTACCCCGACATCGACGAGGAGAGCAAGACGGCCAAGATCACTTACCTGGTCAAGCCGGGAATGCGCGCCTATGTGCGACGCATCGAATTTCGCGGTAATACCAAGACTGCGAGTATGGTTCTACGGCGCGAGATGCGGCAGATGGAGGGCGGTTCGGCGAACAATTCCTTGATCGAACACTCCAAGGTACGCCTTGAGCGTCTGGGGTTTTTCAAAGAGGTGAATATTGAAAACATACCGGTTCCCGGAACTAACGACCAAATTGATGTGGTCTACACCGTGGAGGAGCAGCCCTCGGGTTCGGTCGGTGCCAGCTTGGGCTTTGCGCAGGGTACCGGATTGATTCTCGGCGCGAACCTCAGCGAGAACAATTTTCTCGGGACTGGCAAGCAGGTGGGCGTTGGAATTAACCGCAGTCGCTATCAAACATCGGTGAATTTTAGTTATACCGAGCCCTATTTTACCGTCGATGGGGTCAGCGTTGGGTACTCGTTATTTGGTCGTAAAACCAACTATGATGAAATCAATATTGCCAGTTTCTCAACCAACAGCTATGGCGCGAGTGTTAACTGGAGTTACCCAGTGTCTGAAGTTGAGCGCATTGGTCTCGGTTTTGGCTATGAGAATTTAGCGCTCGAGACGGGCAGGTATGCGTCGTCTGAAATTGCTTCCTTTGTCGACGAAAATGGCACCGATTTCGATACCGTAAATTTCAATATGAATTGGGTTCGGTCTACCTTAAACCGCGGTGTATTTGCCACGCGCGGAACTTCGCAGCGACTGGGAATGGATGTGTCGGTGCCCGGATCGGGATTAGAGTATTATAAACTGACTTATTCAGGGCAGTATTTGCGTGGCTTGACGCGGTCGTTGACGTTAAAATTACGCTCGGACTTGGGCTACGGCGAGTCCTATGGTGGCACCAGTCAATTACCTTTTTTCAAGAATTTTTACGGTGGCGGCTTTGGGTCGGTACGCGGCTTCAAGCGCAATACCTTGGGTCCGCAAGATACACCGCCAGCCGCCAGTGGCGGCTACTACTATGACGATCCCGATCCAATTGGCGGTAACATTCAAATTGAACTGGGCGCTGAGATTATTTTCCCGTTGCCCTTTCTCAAAGATCAGCGATCGGTGCAATCGGCGCTGTTCTTTGATGCCGGCAATATCTTTAACTCCAAATGTGGCGCCACTCAGGTCAACTGTTTTAAACCCGAAGCGGGTGAGTTACGGTATTCAGTGGGCTTGGGCGCGACCTGGTTGAGCGGCTTTGGGCCGATTACCTTTAGTATTGCCAAACCTTTAAATAAGAGCGAATATGATGAGACCGAAGTGTTTCAGTTCTCGCTCGGAAATCAATTTTAACTATAGCTAGGAGAAGTAAAGTGCAGAAAATAAAGTCACTGTTTGTGTTGTTGGTCGCCTTGATTGCGTTTACCCCGGTGATGGTGGCCGCGGCTGAAAAAATTGCAGTGATCGATTTTGCCGGCGCGATTTTTGCGTCTGATGCTGCTCAACAACGCGCCAAAGACGCTTCAGAGGGGAGTGATTTTGTCGCCCTCAAAGCCAAGTATGAAGGCTCGGCTGCGGATTTTCAGGCGCTCGCTAAAGAAGCCGAGTCCAAGCGTTTGACCTGGTCGCAAGAACAGGCCGCCGATCATCAGAAGAAAATGGAATATGCCAAGGCAGATGCTGAATTGGCGGGTCGAAAAATTAAGGCAGAGCAGCAGCAGTTGCAGCAGAAAATTTATCAAGAGCTACTGCCCAAGGCACAAGAGGCGTTAGAGATGGTGATTAAAGAAGAGGGAATTACCATCTTGCTAAAGGCCGAATCACTGGTGATGGCAAGTCCCGAGAGCAACGTCACCGCCAAGGTTGTAGACCGTTTGAACAAAAAGCCGTCCCAGTGACACGCAATGAAAACTGCCTATCGAGCAGCGGAACTTGCAGACTTTTTAGAGCTTGAACTCAGGGGTTGCCCCGACACACCGATTAGTGGATTGGCAACGCTTGAGGACGCTGGTGCTAGTGATATTAGCTTTGTTGCCAACCCGCGTTATTTGGCGCTGCTGAAGGATAGTGGTGCTGGCGCGGTGATATTATCGGCGGAGCATGCCGATAGATTCCCGCGTGTTTGTCTGGTCAGTCACAATCCCTATTTGAGTTATGCGAAACTAACCCAGTGGTTTGTCACCGCACCGCAACCGGCGCGTGAGATTCACTCGTCTGCGGTGATCTCCTCGGATGCTGTGGTGGCGAGCGATTGTTACATCGGCCCGTGCGCGGTGATTGGCGCTGGAGTATCGATTGGCAGTGGCTGTTATATTGGCGCTAACTCGACGATCGGAGAGCGGTCCTCGTTGGGTTCCGGTTGTCGAATTGAAAGCAATGTGACTATCTATCACGATGTTGCCATGGGCTGTCAGGTCACGGTGCACGGTGGCTCGGTGATTGGCGCAGATGGCTTTGGTTTTGCACCAGACGGCGATGGCGGCTGGCAAAAAATTCATCAAATCGGAGGCGTTAAAATCGGTGATCGGGTCGAGATCGGTGCCTGTTCGACGATTGACCGGGGCGCTATTGGCGATACCGTTATAGGTTCGGGCGTGATTTTAGATAATCATGTACAGATAGCGCACAATGTACGCCTGGGCGATAATGTCGCCATGGCGGCGTATGCGGCTATCGCAGGTAGCTCCGTAATTGGCGACAATTGCGTGCTGGCTGGGGATGCTGCGGTCTACGGGCACTTGCAACTCGCCGACCGAGTGCAGGTAACGGCACGATCGACGGTAACCAAATCGATTACCGAATCGGGATCCTATTCAAACGCAGCGCTGCCGTTGATGAAATCTGGGCGATGGCGTCGGAATGCCGTCGGCTTTGCCCAGTTAGCGACGCTTGCCAGCCGCCTCGATGCACTGGACAAAAGGACGCGTTCAAGCGACGATTAAGACATGAATCGATCGATAATTAATGGATTATTAACTTAGGTGCCGATGAAATAAATGATGAACGTAAACGACATTATGGCCTTGCTGCCGCACCGCTATCCAATGCTGTTGGTGGATCGAGTTTTGGAAGTTGAGTCGGGGAAACGGATTCTCGGCTATAAAAATATCAGCTTTAATGAGGAGGTTTTTGCCGGTCACTTTCCCGGTGCGCCGATATTCCCCGGGGTATTAATCATCGAGGCCATGGCACAAATTTCCGGCATTTTAGGTTTCGTCACCACCGGCCAAAAAGCCGATGATGGCATGTTGTATTTGTTTGCTGGTATCGATCGGGTGCGCTTTAAACAACCGGTAGTGCCGGGAGATCAGTTGATGCTCACCTCCGAGGTCGAGGCGGTAAAGCGCAACCTTTGGCGCTTTCGTACCACCGCTGTGGTCGACGGTCAGACGGCCTGTGAAGCGACGCTGTTATGCGCCTATCAAGAGCGAGAAAAATTCGAGTGATCCACGCTTCAGCGATTGTCGATCCATCGGCGCAGATAGGTGAAAACACCCAGATTGGGCCGTGGACGCTGATCGGTCCGGGAGTGGTGGTTGGCGATGATTGTGATATCGCGTCGCACGTTGTTATCAAGGGTCCAACGGTGATTGGCAACAACAATAAGATATTTCAGTTTTCGACGATTGGTGATGCGACTCCCGACTTGAAATACGCCGGTGAGGCAACCAGGTTGCTGATTGGAGACAACAATATCATTCGCGAAGGGGCGACTATTCACCGTGGAACCATGCAGGACCGTGGCGAAACGGTGATTGGTAACGACAATCTACTGATGGCCTACGTGCACGTCGGCCACGACTGCAGGGTGGGTAACCACACCATTTTAGTCAACAACGCCAGTCTCGCCGGTCATGTTTTGGTTGGCGACTGGGCGATCTTGTCCGGGTATACGCTGGTGCATCAGTTCGTGCATGTTGGAGCGCATTGTTTTGTCGGCCCCGGAGCCTTTATCTATCACGATATTCCAGCCTTTGTGACGGCGTTTGGCAGCCCGGCAGAACCGCGTACAATCAATCGAGAAGGGCTCAAACGTCGCGGGTTCTCAAGCGCGCAAATCTCTCTCGCCAACCGGGCTTACAAGTTACTTTACCGGCGAGGATTAGCCCTTGACGAGGCGCTTTTAGAAATTGCGGCGCTGGGCGATGATGCAATCATCGGACTTTTTCTAGATTCGATCAAGCACTCGACCCGCGGTATTATTCGCTAAATGTCGAACACGCCGGTATTTGCGATGGTGGTAGGCGAATCCTCGGGCGACATACTCGGCGCCGACCTCATTAAAGCGCTCCGTAAACGCTACCCAAATGCCCATTTTGAAGGCGTTGGCGGCCCATTGATGCAGGCGCTGGGTTTCCAGTCGCACTTCGACATGGAACGCCTTTCGGTAATGGGCTTTGTCGAACCGCTGAAGCGGCTGCCAGAGTTACTGTCGATGCGCCGCGCGTTGATTAAGCGATATCGAGACACCCCGCCGGCCGCCTTTATCGGCATAGATTCGCCGGATTTCAATTTGCAAATCGAGTTGTCACTGCGTCAGTCGGGTATCAAAACCATTCACTACGTCAGCCCCTCGGTGTGGGCGTGGCGACAGGGGCGGATTAAAAAAATTGTCCGATGCGTCGACTTGATGCTGACCCTACTGCCGTTTGAAAGCGACTTTTATCGTCAGCACCAGGTGCCCGTGCGGTTTGTCGGACACCCACTTGCGGATCAATACCCACTGCAGCCAGACACCCGTGGCGCTCGGCGCGCACTTGGCCTGCAAATGGATACGCCTACTTTGACGCTGATGCCGGGGAGCCGGGGATCCGAAGTCGACATGATGGCGCAACTTTTCATGCAGGTTGTAGCGCGGGTTAGGGAAGATATCCCCAACCTTCAGGTGCTGGTGCCGGCCGCCAATGCGGCGCGATATCGTCAACTAACCGCTTTACTCGGGTCTTTTAATCTCGCTGAGGTGAAGTTGTTGGAGCAGCAGTCAAAACTCGCCATGGAAGCCTCAGACGTGGTCTTATTGACGTCTGGAACAACCGCACTCGAGGCGATGTTGCTAAAAAAACCGATGGTGGTGAGTTATCGGTTGGGCGCGCTAACCTACAAAATTGTTGCGCCGATGATCGTGACGCCGTTTATTTCGATTCCAAATTTATTGGCTAAGCGCATGTTGGTGCCTGAATTGATTCAGGATGACGCCACGGTCGACGGTCTTAGCGATGCGGTTATGGCCGCTTTTAGTCCGCTACAAAACCACCAATTGATTGCAGAGTTCACCGCGTTCCACCAGACGCTAAAGTTGCCCTCCGGGGAATTGGCCGCTGCCGCGATCGACGAGTTACTGCGTCAATGACCGCCTGGCACCCGCCGTCGGGGGTAGAGTGTCTTGCCGGTGTCGACGAAGTGGGCCGCGGGCCGCTTGCCGGAGACGTGGTGGTTGCTGCGGTGATTTTGCCGAAAAATCATCAATTAGTCGGCTTGAATGACTCTAAGCGCCTTTCGCCAAAACGCAGAGAAGAGCTTTTCGAGCAGATTACGGCAAGCGCTGTGTGCTATGCAATTGCCAGAAGCGCGGTGGCTGAAATCGACCGAGTGAATATCCTCCAGGCGACGCTGAACGCCATGGATCGGGCGGTTAAGGCGCTCAGTGTGGTGCCAGATTATGTCGCGGTAGACGGCAATCGATTGCCCGACTGGCGCTTTAGAGCTGAGGCAGTGGTCAAGGGCGATGGCCGGGTCGATGCCATAAGCGCAGCGTCTATTGTTGCCAAGGTGGTTCGCGATCGTGAGATGATGGAACTTGCTAAACGCTACCCAGACTACGGTTTTGAGGCCCACAAGGGGTACGGAACGGCGCGCCACCTAGCGGCGCTTCGACAGTTCGGGCCGACACCAATTCACCGGATGTCGTTTGCGCCAGTACGCAGCGCGCGGGATTGGCCCAGTCGCCCGCTTTAGCGTTCGACATCGAGAGATAATCTTTAGGCTAGCAGATTAGTCCTTGTACTGTTTTGCTCAAGCCCTTACATTTATCGTCTTACCAGCGATTTAGGGAGTGATGACGTTGCGCAACGCAGAAGTTACCGGATGGGGGCGATACATGCCCTCGCTGGTTGTAACTAACCGCGATCTGGTCGATTTCGTCGATACCTCCGACGAGTGGATTCAATCGCGAACGGGTATTAAACAACGCCATTACAGCCATGTTTCGACCGGCGAAATGGGTTGGTTGGCGGCAGAGCGCGCGCTGGCCGCAGCGGGCTTGAGCGCGGCAGACCTGGATTTGGTGATTTTGGGTTCGACCACGCCAGACGACGTCTGTCCAAATACCGCCAGTTATATAAAAAATAAGTTGGGCGCCAGCGACGCTGCCGCTTTTGATTTGAACTCGGCGTGCACCAGTTGGTTTTATGGATTGACCGTCGCCACCGATATGATTAAAGCCGGAACCATACAGCGTGCGCTGGTCATTGGGGCCGAGCGCCTGTCTCTGGCGATGGACTGGAACAAGCGCGAGTCCTGCTGCCTGTTTGGCGATGGTGCCGGTGCAGTAGTGGTGCAGAGCAGTAGCGCTGATGTCGGCCTGCTATCTTCAAAATTGAGTTGTGTCCCGGACAGTCGCGATTATTTAAGAATTCCCTGTTGGGGGATTCGACCCGAGGTGCATACCGGAGGCTTGCATCCATCGTTGGATTTTGACGGCGCAGCCATTTTCAAGCGGGCGATTGTGGCGATGGCAAAAGACTGTCAGCAAGCCCTTGGTGCGGCCGGAATGTCGCTGGAGGACATCGATCTTTTCGTGCCCCACCAAGCCAATATCCGAATCATTGAAGGGCTTGCCCGACGGCTCAATTTCCCTGTCGAAAAAACCGTTATCTGCATTGATAAATATGCCAACACCTCGGCGGCCTCCATGCCGATAGCCCTCTATGAAGCTCTGGATAGCGGCAGGCTCAAGCCTGGCATGACGATACTCATGGCGACCTTTGGCGCAGGTCTGAGCAGCGGTGCGGGCGTGCTGCGCTGGGGTGATCGGGTGGGGGGCGAGGGCGTATCCGATGCCGCGATTCCCGCTTATGATCAATCGGTACGCGAGCTATTGAGCGATAGCTTTAGTTATCATGGCGTGGTGTGTAAGTCTCAATCGGTGGGTCAATGAAGGCTGATTTTGTTCATCTGAGATTGCACTCAGAGTTTTCCCTGGTAGACGGTTTAGTGCGCATTAAACCGCTGATTGCTGCGGTTAGCGATCGGGCAATGCCGGCGGTGGCGGTAACCGACGTCACCAATTTTTTTGCCCTTGTCAAATTTTATAAGGCCGCTCAGGCTGCCGGTATTAAGCCGATTGCAGGCGCCGACCTGCGCATGCTCGACGATGGCAATGACCTCCAAAGTGGCCAGTTACTATTGTTGGTACAAAATGATGCCGGTTATAGAAACCTCACCGCGATTATTTCCAGGGCCTATCAAGAGGGCCAGCGTCAAGGTGTTCCCTACATTCAAATGGCATGGTTAGAGGGTTGCACCGATGGCCTGATTGCTCTCTCTGGGGGCGTTCAGGGCAGTCTCGGGGTGGCGCTGAGTTCGGGGCGCAATGACGATGCGGAGCGTTTGATCAAAGGGTTTATGGGCTTGTTTCCCGAGCGTTTTTACGTTGAATTACAGCGCACCGGCCGGCAGGGTGAGGACGACTATATCGAAGCGGCGGTGGCACTGGCAGCGGCGCACGATTGCCCTGTGGTTGCGACCAACGATGTGCGGTTTTTAGACGCGACGGAGTTTGATGCCCACGAGGCCCGAGTCTGTATTGCCGAGGGCCGAACGCTGGACGATCCTCGTCGAGAGAAGCGTTACTCAGACCAGCAATATTTGCGCACCCCGGTTGAAATGCAGCAGTTGTTTGAGGATCTTCCCGAGGCGCTGGAAAACAGCGTGGAAATCGCCCGTCGCTGCAGTTTAGAACTGCAACTCGGAGAGTATTCACTGCCGGAATTTCCGATTCCGGAGGGCTTGACCGCCAACGATTACTTTATTCAGTTGTCGGAACGCGGATTGCGCGATCGATTGTCGCAGCGCGCTGCGGACGAGCTGTCAGCAACGCTCCGCGTCGACTACGACGAGCGGCTAAAGTTTGAGCTCGACATTATTATTCAAATGGGCTTTACCGGTTATTTTCTGATTGTGATGGATTTTATTTTATGGGCCAAGAATCATGATATTCCGGTTGGCCCGGGAAGAGGATCTGGCGCGGGTTCGCTGGTCGCCTACGCGTTGCAGATCACCGATATAGATCCATTGACCTATGACTTGCTGTTCGAGCGATTTTTGAATCCCGAGCGTGTTTCAATGCCGGATTTTGATATCGACTTTTGTATGGAAGGGCGCGATAGGGTGATTTCATACGTTGCCGAACGCTACGGCCGTCAAGCGGTGTCGCAGATCGTTACCTTTGGCACCATGGCAGCAAAGGCGGTGGTCAGAGACGTCGCACGGGTGCAGGGAAAGTCGTACGGGTTAGCGGATAAATTATCCAAGATGATTCCGTTCGAAGTGGGAATGACGCTCGAGAAAGCGCATGAACAAGAGGCCATGTTGCGCGATTTTCTCGACCAAGACGAGGAAGCCGAAGAAATATGGAGTTTGGCGTTAGAACTGGAAGGGCTGACCAGAAACTGCGGCAAACACGCGGGTGGTGTGGTGATAGCGCCGACCAAGATTATCGATTTTTCGCCGGTCTACTGCGACGAGAGCGGATCTGGGATGGTCACTCAATTCGATAAAAATGATGTCGAAGAAGCGGGCTTGGTGAAGTTTGATTTTCTTGGTTTGCGGACTTTGACGATCATCGATTGGGCGGTAAGAATGATCAATCAAAGGCGCGCAGAGGAGGCTGAAACTGCGCTGCATATAGAGGCAATTCCGCTCGATGATGAAGCGACGTTTAAACTCATGCAACGGGCCGAAACCACCGCGGTATTTCAGCTAGAATCGCGCGGCATGAAAGAACTCATACGCAAGCTCGGGCCGGATCGATTCGAAGATATTATCGCGCTGGTTGCGCTGTTTCGACCGGGTCCGCTGCAATCGGGTATGGTCGATGATTTTATCAACCGCAAAAAGGGTCGTGCCGAAGTTAGTTACCCTCACCCGCAATACCAACACGAGTGCCTCAAACCCAGTTTAGAGCCAACCTATGGGATTATTTTGTATCAAGAACAGGTGATGCAAATCGCCCAGGTAATGGCGGGGTTTACCCTCGGTGGCGCCGATCTATTGCGACGTGCCATGGGTAAAAAGGACGTTGCTAAAATGGCCGAGCAGCGCTCGATCTTCGTGCAGGGAGCGCTCGACAAAGGCTATAGCGAGTCGCTGGCAACGAACATTTTTGAATTGATGGAGAAATTCGCCGGCTACGGTTTCAATAAATCACACTCGGCAGCCTACGCGCTGGTGGCCTATCAAACGGCCTGGCTTAAGACCCATTATCCAGCGCAATTTATGGCCGCGACGATCTCATCTGATATGGATAAAACCGATAAGGTGGTGGGATTTATCGACGAGTGCCGGGCCATGGGTTTGAGCCTACTGCCGCCAGACGTAAACGCGGGCGAGTTTCAATTTAGCGTCGACCAGGAGAATCAAATTCTCTACGGATTAGGCGCTATCAAAGGGCTTGGTGAGGGGCCAGTTGAGAGTATTATCGAGGCGCGTAAATCGGGCGGAGCCTTTGTCGATTTATTTGATTTTTGCGCCCGTGTGGATGCGCGAAAAGTTAACAAGCGCGCGCTGGATGCGCTGATCCGCGCCGGCGCTCTCGATCAAATAGGCCCTGCGGGTGACACGGGCTACCGGCGAGCATTAATGTTGATGGCCATGGATGAGGCGATCAAGATATCCGAGCAACAGGCGCACAACGCCAACAGTGGTATGGGCGACCTGTTTGGTAGCTCGATTGCGGATAGTGCCGAAGCGATAAATTATGGCAATTATCCCAACGTGCGCACCCTGACGTCGAAAGAACGGCTCGCCGGAGAAAAGGAAACCCTCGGCCTTTTTCTGACCGGTCATCCGATCGACGAATACCGGGACGAAATGCAGTTGATGGCGTTGACCTCAATTGCTAAAACCCGTCCGGGTAAAGAGCCGTGCACGGTGGCTGGAATGCTTGTTGGTATTCGAATCATGAAAAATAAACGCGGTGAGAATTTTGCATTCTTGACGCTCGATGACAAGAGTGGTCGGCTTGAGCTTTCAGTGTTCGCAGAAAAATTTACCGCTTACCGAGAACTCTTGGTTAAGGATGCGATGTTGGTCGTTAAGGGAACGGTGTCCGAAGACGGCTTTACCGGTGGACTTAAAATGCTGGCCGAGTCGATACAATCGATCTACTCGGCGCGCTGCGCAAAGTTGAAGACTTTAGAGTTGCAAATTGACGGTAGCGCAGCCGATTGGGTGGATCGTGTGCAACACACGTTAAATGATTATCGCGAGGGCATTTGCCCTGTGGTGATCGATTACTCGGCAAACGATGCAGCGGCTAAATTGGTGTTGGGTGAGGATTGGCGGATTCAACCGCGTGACGAGTTAATCGCCAAGTTACGCGATCAGTTCGGTACTCACAGCGTAACTCTGCGCTATTTGTAAAAACATCGCGCGCTGTGAATCGGTGCCCTAGCAGAGCGCCGCAAAAATGTTAGAATACGCTCTAATTTAGCGCGAAGCCCCGATTTGTTATGAATTTGAACTACCTGCCTTTTGAACAACCGATTGCTGAACTAGAAGCCAAAATTGAAGAGTTACAGTCGGTTGGCAATGACAATGATTTAAACATTGCCGAAGAGGTTGCGAAGTTGCGCGACAAGTCGCAAAAGCTCACCGGGCGTATTTACAGTAAGCTCACGCCATGGCAGGTGGTACAGGTAGCCAGACATCCCCACAGACCTTACAGCGCAGATTATATTCAACGCATCTTTACCGATTGGGATGAATTACACGGCGACCGCCATTTTGGTGATGACAGTGCGATTATTGGCGGAGTGGGGCGGCTCGATGGCAAGCCAGTCATGGTCATAGGGGAAGAGAAAGGCCGTGGTGTCACCGACAAGGTCATGCGTAACTTTGGCATGCCGAAAGCCGAGGGCTACCGCAAGGCGCTGCGCCTAATGGAGACGGCAGAGCGCTTTAAAATGCCGGTGCTAACTCTGATAGATACTCCCGGAGCCTATCCAGGCATAGACTCTGAAGAACGCAATATTTCAGAGTCTATAGCGCGTAACTTAGCGGTGATGTCGCGCTTGAAAACGCCGATTGTGTGTACCGTCATAGGCGAGGGGAGTTCGGGTGGCGCGTTGGCGATCGGCGTTGGCGACCGCTTAAATATGTTGCAGTACAGCACCTACTTTGTGATTTCACCCGAGGGTTGTGCGAATATTATCTGGAAGACCTCTGAGAAAGCGCCCCAGGCGGCCGAGGCGATGGGCGTTACCTCGTCGCATTTGCAGGAGCTAGGCATCGTAGATGAAACCATTGCCGAACCGCTCGGCGGTGCGCATCGCGACATAGAAGCCATGAGCGATGCCTTGCGCGAGCGCTTGATTGAACAGGTCGATGAACTCCAATCCGTCGATTTAGAGGTGTTGCTGGATCGGCGTTATCAACGTTTGATGTCCTACGGCCAGCCGGATTAAGCCAATCTAGTCGATAGCTCATGCTAGCCTTGGCTATTGATTGTCAGATTTTTTTGCTTATTAGCAGCGTTTAAGCGCCAGGGGTTATGTAGCATGACCCCATTAGAATTCTTTGCCGGCCGCATAAAGAGGGCTGTGGGGTGCCAGCGACGGAACCTTGTGTAATAAGGCCCAGGGCAGACTGTCCGATCCCAGCCTTTAAAAGCCAGTGAACGTCACACAACGTGGCGCAGGCGCGCGATGCGTTATCGACAGGCGTTGTGCATGCAGGCGCTCGATGTGGTGGAGCGCTGTGACACACATTCGCGAGATATGTGATATTCGTGAGATATGAGAGCGTTTTAGAACGGGGTATTGAGAGGTATAGAATGGGTGCAAAATCCGCTAGCAGCCCCCCGGCGGCGGCTATTGTCACCGCATCGAGCGTCATCGAATTATTTGATGCCGCGTTCGGCGACAGCGAGAGTACTCGGTTAGAGGGTGGGCATGAGGAGCCCTTATACCAACCCAAATCGGCGCTGCAGGCGCACCACTGCATCTGTTTTAGAGCGGACTATGTGGCCAGTGCGCTCCATGAAGTGGCGCATTGGTGCCTAGCTGGCCGGCGGCGACGGCGCTTGATAGATTATGGCTATTGGTATGAACCCGAGGGACGGTCGGCAGAACAACAATTACAGTTTGAGCAGGTTGAAATTAAACCCCAGGCGCTGGAGTGGCTGTTTAGCACCGCTTGCGGTCACCCATTCCGTCTCAGTAGGGACAATTTGTCGTCGTTGCCAAGCACTGATAGTTTTCCTAAGGCGGTGTTGAATCAGACCCAGCGTTGGTGCACTATTGACGCGATTCCGGAGCGCGCAGGCGTCTTTATTGAGGCGCTAGCTCACCGTTATAAAACACCTAATATATTCGATTTAAATAACTATATTTTAACGAATTTATTGTAAAAATTTGTGTACTTTTTAGGTTTTCTTAAGCCCCCTAAGGTGGAGTTCTAGATGAATATTGTGGCGGATGACAACATGCCCGGGGTCGAGGAATTGTTTGGCGCCTACGGCGACATCAGACGGATTAGCGGCCGTCAAATATGCCCGGCTGATGTCGCTGCGGCGAATTTATTGTTAGTGCGTTCGGTAACCAAGGTCAATCGAGAGTTACTGGATAACAGTGCGGTGCAATTCGTCGCTTCAGCCACGATTGGGACTGACCATGTCGATCTAGATTACTTACAAGAGCATGGAATCGGCTTTGCCCATGCGCCTGGCTGCAATGCCGATGCAGTGGTGCAGTACGATCTGTCGGTATTTTGTCGTCTGATGCCCCACTGGCGTGAGCTCAACGTCGGTATCGTCGGTTGCGGTAATGTCGGCGGTCGTCTGTACCGCATTCTCAAGGCGTTAGGCGTTGCCTGCCAGGTCTACGACCCTTTTTTGCACGCCGACAGCAATGCCGATTTGGTCGAGTATGACGATGTGTTAAAAGCCAATATTTTGTGCTTTCACACGCCGCTAACGCGGCATGGCCGACACCCAACCGAGCACTTGATGGGTCGTCAACAGCTCGCTAAGTTGGCGCCGGGTACGCTGCTTCTAAATGCCGGTCGGGGCGCCGTCATCGACAACCGTGCACTGCTCGAAAGCCTCACCGAGCGCGGTGATCTGCTCGTGGCGCTCGACGTTTGGGAGACCGAGCCGAGCATCGACAGGGCGCTACTCGAACAGGTTGCGATTGCTACGCCGCATATTGCTGGGTACAGCGTCGAGGGCAAGATGCGCGGTACCGAGATGATTTTTGAGCGATTTTTAGCTTGGCGTGGCGAGCTTGATAAGCCACAAAAAAATATCTTTGAACAGACCGAAGAGTTGGCGATTGGCGCTGCTACGAATCCAATAAACGCCGCTATTTTAGCCAGTTATGATGTGTCTGAGGACGATCAAAGCTTTCGTGAGAGTATGCTTCGCTCGGCAAATACGGCGCATGATTTTGATCGCTTACGACGTGATTATCCGGTGCGCCACCAGTTCAGTCATTTCCGATGCCCCGACGCCAGCGACTGTCAGAGTGACCTCAAGTCGCTGGGTTTTGTTACTTAAAGCCGGGCTATGCGCGCATTTTGGCTAAATAATTCGCCAGTCGCGAGATCGCTTCGGTGAGTTGGTTCTGATCGGGCAGGAACACGATGCGAAAGTGTTGTTTGCCGGGCCAGTTAAAGGCGCTTCCCTGCACCAGCAGTACTCGCTCTTGCTTGAGAAAGTCGAGCACGAACTTTTCATCGTCCAAGATCGGATACACCTCGGGATCTAACTTGGGAAATAGATACATCGCCGATCGCGGTTTAACGCAGGACACCCCCGGTATATCGGTAATCATTTTATAGGCCAGGTCGCGCTGTTGGCGCAGTCGCCCACCCGGCGCAATTAAATCATCGATGCTTTGATAGCCGCCGAGCGCGGTCTGCACCGCGAGCATCGCCGGCACGTTGGCGCATAGGCGCATTGTCGCCAGCATGACCAGACCGTCGAGGTAGTCTTTGGCGCCCTGTTTGGCGCCGCTGGCGACAATCCAACCAGATCGAAAGCCGGCCAGGCGATAGGTTTTTGAAAGTCCGTTGAAGGTTAGGCAGAGCACATTTTTAACCCGCGTTGACAGCGGTTGATGGGCCGCACCCTCATAGATAATTCGGTCGTAGATTTCATCGGCAAAGATCACTAAATTATGCTTTTCGGCCAATGCAATGATTTGATCGAGCACTTGCGCAGAGTAAACGGCACCGGTTGGATTGTTTGGGTTGATGACCACAATCGCGCGCGTTTTTGGCGTTAGCTTAGCTTCTATATCGGCAATGCTTGGCTGCCAATCGTGGTCTTCATCGCACAGGTAGTGCACTGGAGTGCCGCCACTGATCGAGGTGGCCGCGGTCCATAAGGGGTAGTCCGGTGCGGGTATTAATATTTCATCTCCCGGGTTGAGCAGTGCCTGCATCGCCATCATGATGAGCTCGCTGACCCCGTTGCCCATAATGACGTCTTCGACATCGACGTTTTCTACCCCAAGCGCTTGATACTTTTGCATCACCGCCTTGCGTGCGGCAAACAACCCCTTGCTGTCGCTATAACCCTGGCCATCCCGGAGGTTTTTGATCACGTCATAAAATATTTCATCAGGGGCATCGAAACCAAAGGCGGCGGGGTTGCCAATGTTGAGTTTGATGATTTTTTGGCCCTGATCCTCAAGCCAGGTGGCGTGATCAAGCACGGGCCCACGTATGTCGTAGTGGGCATCATTGAGTTTGTGTGACTTTTGTACGTGCATATTAATAGCTTCACATTGGTGCGTTGGGCCAGTGGGTATTGTAGCGAATTACGCAGAATAATTTGCAAATATCATCTTTGCTGGACAAATTAAACGTCGCGCCGCTGTTGGTGCTGAGTCGCCGTGCGATTTTGTCATTTTGTCGCCTTGAGGAGCAGGGCGTCACCACCACATTGTATTATAAAATAGCTGCCGTTAGACCGGTGCGAAAGATTTTCAGGACAGCGTTATTCACCAATCGTCGAGTATTCGGGGCTTGTAGAGCGTCAGCTAGCACAAACCGCAATTAAGCGACGTTGGAGTAGGGCGTTGGTCTTGACAGGCATCGAGTTGCTACTTAGAATGCGCGGCTTGTTTGTCCAACACGTCCCGTTCGTCTAGAGGCCTAGGACACCGCCCTTTCACGGCGGTAACAGGGGTTCGACTCCCCTACGGGACGCCATTTTTAACGCGACAGACGCGGGAATAGCTCAGTTGGTAGAGCGGTACCTTGCCAAGGTACAGGTCGCCGGTTCGAACCCGGTTTCCCGCTCCATTTCACATTCGCTCGACGTTCGCGCAGTCGATACTCACATTCGATGCCCAA
>CAJIZO010000200.1 GCA_905181995.1 Flavobacteriaceae bacterium TMED48 | reverse complement strand
CTGCGGACGCTGTTAATTTCCCACAGTATCGACACCTTGGGTCAAATGTCCTGTAACCCAGCAATCGGCGGCATCGGCAAAAGTCACTTAGTGAAAGAGATCGATGCCCTCTGCGGTGTCATGGCGCAAGCTGCCGACCATGCGGGTATTCATTTTAGAATTTTAAACGCTCGGAAAGGACCTGCAGTGCGAGCTACTCGGGTTCAAGCCGATCGCGTGTTATATCGCAACGCAATTCGTGTGCGCTTAGAGCAACAAGACAATTTATCAATTTTTCAACAAGCAGTTGATGATTTGATTATTGAGAACAACCGCGTTGTCGGCGTAGTAACCCAGATGGGCTTGCGCCTGTATGCTCGTACTGTGGTATTGACTGCGGGTACTTTTCTTGCTGGAAAAATACATATAGGCATGCAGAACCATGCGGCGGGTCGTGCTGGCGATCCACCCGCTTCGGCCTTAGCGTTGCGGATGCATGATATGCCGTTGCGTATAGATCGACTAAAAACCGGTACCCCGCCGCGCATCGACGCACGTAGCGTGGACTTTTCGCTACTTGAAGAACAATGGGGTGATCAACCTCGCCCGGTAATGTCGTATGTGGGGAATCGTGCACAACACCCGCGGCAAAAATGTTGTTGGATCACTTATACCAATAGCAATACGCATGACATTATTCGTCAGGGCTTGGATCGATCACCGCTCTATACCGGCGTGATTGGCGGTGTTGGTCCACGTTATTGCCCGTCTATCGAAGATAAAGTGACGCGATTTTCAGATCGCAATCAGCACCAAATTTTTATCGAGCCTGAGGGCCTCGACACCCAAGAACTCTATCCTAATGGGATATCTACAAGCTTACCTTTTGATATTCAATATGAATTAGTGCGCAGCATTCAGGGTTTTGAAAACGCCCATATCACCCGGCCAGGTTATGCGATTGAATACGACTACTTCAATCCTCAGGATTTACGTTACTCGCTGGAAACTAAAAGTATTGCTGGATTGTTTTTTGCCGGGCAAATCAATGGTACTACTGGATATGAAGAGGCCGCCGCCCAAGGATTGCTCGCCGGCGTCAACGCGGCATTGCAGGTGCAGGGAAAAGACCCCTGGTGCCCCGGAAGGGAAACCGCTTATATGGGGGTTTTAGTCGATGATTTAATCACTATGGGCACGGCCGAGCCATACCGCATGTTTACCAGTCGTGCCGAATATCGCCTGCTGCTTCGCGAGGACAACGCCGATCAACGATTAACCCCTAAAGGACGTGAACTTGGTCTTGTCGACGATGTTCGGTGGCGTGCTTTCAGTGATAAAATCGAGGCTATTGAACTCGAGCGACAACGCTTGCGCAATACATGGGTGCAGCCAGGCAGCGTTGAAGCTGATAGCCTTTGCGCGCATATACAACGTCCGCTAACTCGAGAGTACAATTTGTACGAACTCCTCAAACGACCAGAACTGGATCATTCGTTAGTCTGCCAAGCGCAGTCAAGGGTCGATCCAATCGTCGCTGAACAATTGGAGATTGAAGCGAAGTACGCCGGCTATATAGATCGGCAACAAACTGAAATAGACCGCTTAAAAAATCATGAAAATACGCCGATTCCAGCTTCATTTAATTATTCTGATGTCACTGGTCTATCCAATGAAGTTAAGCAAAAATTATCATTAGCCATGCCCGACACATTGGCTCGTGCGGCGCGAGTTCAAGGCGTTACACCGGCAGCAGTGTCTCTGTTGTTAGTGTCTTTAAAAAAACATGCTGCCTAATCGCAACCCGTCACACGCGATTGGCGATTTGTTATCGCAGGGTTTAGCGGCTCTGCAATTGTCGGTTAAAGAGCGACAATTTGAGCAGTTACTGGCGTATATCTCGCTGTTACATAAATGGAGTAAAACCTATAACTTAACTTCTATTAAAGACCCTTTAGAGCTAGTAAGTCTTCACTTGCTGGATAGTCTGGCAATTTTACCCCACCTTGCTGGCGATCGCTTTATAGACGTTGGCAGCGGCGCTGGCCTACCCGGTATACCACTGGCTATTATGCGACCGGAAAATCACTTTGTGCTGCTCGATAGTAACGGTAAAAAAACTCGTTTTTTGTTTCAGGTGCGCACGCAGCTCAAGCTAACAAACACGATTGAAGTTAACGCTAGGGCCGAAGAATATACGCCTCAGTCAAAATTTGACGCGGTTTTGACGCGGGCATTTTCAGATTTGCCAACAATGCTGCAAAATTGTCACCATCTAATCAAAGAAAACGGTCTATTCTTGGCTATGAAGGGTAAGTGGCCGCAACGAGAGATTGACCAGATTCCGGATGGTTATCGCTTGTTGAGTACCGATAAATTATGCATACCCGGTGTCGAAGGTGAGCGGCTGCTGATTAAAATCAAAGGTATGGGAAGAGAGGATAGTTAGCGTGGCACGAATATTAGCAATCGCAAATCAGAAGGGCGGGGTCGGCAAAACAACCACCAGTGTTAATCTTGCCGCCTCCCTGGCGCGCTATAAACAGCGTGTGCTGTTGGTCGACTTCGATCCACAGGGAAATGCGACCATGGGTTCTGGTGTTAATAAGCAACAGTGCCGCTATACCACCTACCATTTTTTAACCGATCGCATCGGCATCGATCAAGTGCTCGTAGATAGCGCCCATTGCAACTATCAGGTATTGCCTTCAAATGGCGACTTAGTGGCTGCAGAGGTAGAGCTGATGCAGGCATCGGAACGCGAACAACGACTGGCAATAGAGTTAAAAAAAATCGCCCACAAGTTTGATTACATCTTGATCGATTGTCCGCCTTCGCTAAATATGCTGACGGTTAATGCCTTCGTCGCCAGCGACGGCGTACTCATCCCCATGCAATGCGAATACTACGCGCTCGAGGGTTTATCTGCGCTTAACAATACCATTATGAAAATTTCACGACAGATTAACCCACGCCTGCAGATCGAGGGGATTTTGCGAACTATGTACGATCCGCGCAGTAGTTTGACCAATGCGGTATCGGCACAGTTGAGAAAGTATTTTGACGATAAAATATACCGCGTCAGTATTCCTCGCAATGTGCGTTTAGCTGAGGCTCCGAGCCATGGCATGCCGGCTTTGGCTTATGATAAAAACTCAAAGGGCGCTATTGCTTA
>CAJIZO010000199.1 GCA_905181995.1 Flavobacteriaceae bacterium TMED48 | reverse complement strand
GAGTAGTTCCGAATTGAGTAGTTCCGAATGGAGTAGTTCCGAATGGAGTAGTTTCGAATATGATTGCTTTCGAATTGGGTAGTTTCGAATATGATTGCTTTCGAATTGAGAAGTTTCGAATTGAGTAGTTTGGCAGAGAGTGGTCTCAAATGCGCTGCTCTCGAATAAGGCGGCTTCGCAGAGATCGCTCGCCCCAATTTCTATCCAGTAAAACGCGGGGAACTGGGTGAAAAATTTAAATAAATTAGGCCGTCATGTAAGTTTTACCGAGTCGCGCATTATCTACGGCAAGCGGGGATAAAATTGCGCACGCGAACGCTCGCTAGTCATTCAGTGTTGTTATAAGTTGGTCATTCAGTGCTGTTATCAATGGTCGTCCAAGGCCGGCCAAAAGCCAGCCTTGGCAACCATAAATCGCAGCGGCGCTCGGCCGCTGCGGCTACAACATATTGATCATCAGCGCAAATACCGCGGTCAATACGAGACTGCTAACGATGACCCCGCGAACAGAAGCGATGGGGCCTAATCGACCTTTGATCGCGTTCGCCTCGAGCACGCCAATCACCACCAACGCGGCGATAAGCCCAGTGCCGCCGACGGCAGTGCCGTAGCCATGGCCCGCGTAGTGAGGACCTGCCAGCATGGCAAACAGCATGGGCGCCGACAGCAAGGTATTGGTTCGCGATGCCAGCAGTGCTTTAGCGCCGGCGGCCGGCGCATCGCCCTCGATCATACCCAAGGCAATTTTCTGCGCTGGCCAAATAACCATCCATACATTGGCGGCCATAATAATACCCATGGCCGAGCCAATGATGATGTAGTTATTCATTTGGCCATAATGTTGTACGCCACCGAGCAATACTATTCCGGTAAGAAACGTAAACATGGCGCCCCAACGGAACCACCAGAGCGCACTGGGCGCCAATTTCTGCTTGGCATCGGCAAGCCCTTCAGGCGTCGCTTGCTTGAAGTAACCGCCCTGCACAAAATTAAAATAATACAGCATCCCTATCCAGGTAATTCCGAACAGTACATGCCCCCAACGCGCGATAAAGTTAATCGTTTCAATCGTCATTACAAACTCCGAGTCATAGTGTATGCGGCGAGGTCAGCATCATTGCGTTACTGCCACACAGGCCCAACATGGGTGCTTACCGGCTACCCGTCATGGGTTCGATTTCTAGCACGAGTATAACAGACATAAAAAAACCCCGCCTATCTCTGGCGGGGTTTTTTATTGGCTTGGCAAAGTTACATCATGCCGCCCATGCCACCCATACCGCCCATTCCGCCCATGCCACCCATATCCGGCATTGCTGGTGCGCCTTTATCGTCTTGCACTTCGGCGACCATCGCTTCGGTCGTTAGCATCAGGCCAGCAATCGAGGCCGCCGCTTGGAGTGCGGTCCGCGTTACTTTCGCCGGATCGAGGATACCCATGGCGATCATATCGCCATATTCACCGGATGCCGCGTTGTAGCCATGGTTGCCAGTACCCTGCTTGACTTTATCAACCACTACAGATCCTTCATCGCCAGCATTTTCGACGATCTGGCGCAGAGGTGCCTCCATGGCACGTCGGGCAATACCGACGCCTACGGTTTGATCATCGTTCTCACCGGTCAAGCCTTCGATCTTTTGCAGGACCCGAATCAGCGCAACGCCACCGCCAGCAACAACACCCTCTTCAACCGCCGCACGGGTCGCGTGCAGTGCGTCTTCAACGCGTGCTTTTTTCTCTTTCATCTCGATTTCGGTGGTCGCACCTACTTTGATCACAGCAACACCGCCGGCCAATTTAGCCACGCGTTCCTGCAGTTTTTCACGATCATAATCAGAGCTAGTGTCTTCGATCTGCGCGCGAATCTGTTTGACTCGTGCTTCGATCGCAGCATGATCACCGGCGCCGTCCACCAAGGTAGTATTTTCTTTGGTCATAGCCACGCGCTTGGCAGTACCCAAGTGCTCTAGAGTTGCCGATTCGAGGTCCAGACCGACTTCCTCTGAAATCACAGTGCCGCCAGTTAAAATGGCGATATCTTCGAGCATCGCCTTGCGACGATCGCCAAAGCCCGGCGCTTTACAAGCGGCAACCTTGACAATACCGCGCAAATTATTCACCACCAACGTCGCCAGAGCTTCGCCCTCGACATCTTCGGCAATAATCATCAACGGCTTACCCGCTTTAGCGACAGCTTCAAGCAATGGCAACAATTCACGGATGTTGGAAATTTTCTTGTCGACCAAAAGGATCAGTGGCGCATCCTGTTCGGTACTCATATTTTCCTGGTTGTTAACAAAGTACGGAGAGAGGTAACCACGGTCAAACTGCATACCCTCGACGATGTCGAGTTCGTTTTCCAAACCCGAACCCTCTTCGACGGTAATCACGCCCTCTTTACCTACTTTACCCATCGCATCAGCAATAATATCACCCACTTGGGTGTCACTGTTTGCCGAAATAGTGGCCACCTGAGCGATTTCCTTAGATTCAGAGCAGGGTTTAGCTATGGCTGCAATCTCAGCAACCGCTGCCACTACCGCTCGGTCTATACCGCGCTTTAGATCCATCGGATTCATGCCCGCCGCGACGGATTTTAGACCTTCGTTAACAATCGTCTGCGCTAAGACAGTCGCCGTCGTGGTTCCGTCACCCGCGTCATCAGATGCCTTGGAAGCCACCTCTTTGACCATTTGAGCGCCCATATTTTGCAATTTGTCGCCCAATTCAATCTCTTTGGCTACAGAAACGCCGTCTTTAGTCACTGTAGGTGCACCGAACGCTTTGTCCAAAATGACGTTTCGACCCTTGGGGCCCAGCGTGACCTTGACCGCATTCGCCAGTATGTTTACGCCTTCGAGCATATCTTGACGGGCACTGTCACCAAATTTTACTTGTTTAGCTGCCATGATTTTTTCCTTTCAAAAATAGGGTTATGACACAAATTCTTTGTTTCGTTAGGCCTGTAGCACAGCCTTGATGTCGGTTTCACTAAGAATGACCAGCTCTTCACCGTCAATCTCAATGGTATCGCTGCCGGCGTACTTGCCAAATACCACGATGTCGCCAACAGTGACGTCG
>CAJIZO010000198.1 GCA_905181995.1 Flavobacteriaceae bacterium TMED48 | reverse complement strand
GACAGACGATTGCATTGGTTGATGATAGCCGTTGGCGGAGCACTCGGCGCGATGGCGCGGTATGGCGTTGCTCAGGCCTTTGACGTCGACGGCAAGTTCCCCTACGCGACGCTGGCGGTCAATGTGGTAGGCTGTTTTATGATCGGTATACTATTTGTCATTGTCGATGATCGGGGCATGCTTTCGGCCAGCGCCAGGCTATTTTTGATGACCGGATTTTTAGGTGCTTTCACCACTTTTTCAAGTTTTTCGCTGGATACGCTATTGCTGTGGCAAAATAATCAACCCGGCTTAGCCATTGTTTATGTGTTTTCTAATATGCTGTGTTGTCTCGCGGCTGTCTTCGTTGCGGTACATATCGCCCGAACCCTTTAAAGGACCCTCTATGATCGACCCGAAACGGCTGCGCACAGACATAGCCGACATCACCCAAGCTCTGAAGAAAAAGCGCTACGATTTAGACGCCGATGCCTTTACCCAACTCGACGCGGCGCGCAAAGAACGCCAGATCAAGGCGGAAAGCTTGCAGGCTGAGCGCAATCAGTACTCCAAGACGATGGGGCGCTTAATCGCTGAGGCCAAGTCAAAGGGCGGTGACATAGCCCCGCTCAAGGCGCAAGGCGAAGCGCTGAAAAATGCTTTTATTGAAGCTGAACAGTCGCTTCACGAGGTTCAGCAACAGATTGAGGAGCTCTTGCATGGCATTCCCAACGTGCCCGACGGTAGCGTACCTGAAGGTGTCGACGAGGCCGACAATACCGAGGTCAGGCGCTGGGGCGACATTCCAGAATTTACCTTTACACCTCTCGATCACGTTGATTTAGGGGCCGCGATCGGCGGCATGGATTTCGATCGAGCGGCTAAAATTAGTGGCTCGCGGTTTGTTCAAATGCGCGGCAAGCTGGCGCTGTTACACCGCGCGCTGGGGCAGTTTATGCTCAGCACCCATACCCTCGAACACGGTTATGAAGAGGTTTACGTACCCTTTATCGTCAATCGGGAATCGCTGTTTGGTACCGGTCAATTACCCAAGTTCGAAGAGGACCTGTTTAAGCTAAGCGACGAGCGGCAGTTGTTTTTAATCCCCACCGCCGAAGTCCCGGTGACCAATATCTACCGCAATGAAATTATCGATCAGTTACCGATCAAATTTGCCAGTCAAACGCCGTGCTTTCGCAGTGAAGCCGGCAGCTACGGACGCGACACCCGCGGTATGATAAGACAACATCAATTCGACAAGGTCGAAATGGTGCAGTTTGTCGCCGCCGAGGATTCTTGGCAGGCGCTCGAAGAGTTGACCGGCCATGCGCAAAAGATCCTTGAAAAACTGGCGCTGCCATACCGCTGCGTGACGCTGTGCGGCGGCGATCTTGGATTTTCGGCTGCCAAGACCTACGACCTCGAGGTCTGGCTACCATCGCAAAACACCTATCGCGAGATCTCCTCATGCAGTAATTTCACCGACTTTCAAGCGCGCCGTATGAAAACACGCTACCGCGACAGCCGCACCGGCCAGTTAGAATTTGTGCATACTATTAATGGCTCGGGGCTGGCGGTGGGTCGAACCATGGTAGCCGTTATGGAAAATTATCAGCAAGCAGATGGCTCTATTTTGGTGCCCGAGGTACTGCAACCTTATATGCATGGCCTGCGCGTGATTGACTAAAGTGGACTACCTACCACTGTTCCACAACCTCAAGCAACGCCGGGTGATTGTGATCGGCGGCGGCGAAATCGCATTGCGAAAGATTCGCCTGGTGGCCGAAGCTGAGGCCAGCATCACCGCGGTCGCGATTGAATTTTGCGCAGAATTACGCGCTATGGCGGCCGAATCCGAGACGCTACAGTTACTCGAGGGCCGATACAGCCAAGACCATATGCATAACCTGCAACCGGCGGTACTGGTGATTGCCGCGACCAATGATCGAGAGCTCAATCGTGCCGTTTCGGCGGACGCCCAACGACTAAATATCCTTTCTAACGTGGTCGATGATCCGGACTATTCGACGGTAATTTTTCCGTCGATCGTCGATCGGTCACCGATTCAAATTGCCATATCTAGCGGTGGCGATGCGCCGGTGTTGGTGCGCTTATTGCGCACCCAGTTCGAGGCTTTGGTGCCCGCCGGATTGGGTAAGCTCGCCGCGCTCGCAGGGCGCTTCCGCAGCCGAGTGAAGGCCAAATTCAGCCACGGATCAGACCGTAAAGCGTTTTGGGAGGAAGTCTTTTACGGCCCCATCGCCGAACAAGCCTACGCCAATAATCTGCAGCGCGCCGAACAACTGCTGGCTGAGAAAATTGCCGCCACCGAGCGATTCTCTACCGGCGAGGTCTACCTGATTGGCGGTGGCCCCGGCGATCCAGATTTGTTGACATTCAAGGCATTGCGATTGATGCAGCAGGCCGACATCGTGCTCTATGACCGCTTAATCTCCCCCGAGGTGTTGAACCTGGTGCGCCGCGATGCCACGCGTATCTACGTCGGTAAAACTGCCGGTGATCACGCGGTCAGTCAAAGCAACATCAATCAAAAACTGGTCGAATACGCCCAGCAGGGTAATCGGGTGGTGCGCCTGAAGGGCGGCGATCCGTTTATTTTTGGCCGCGGCGGCGAGGAGATCGAAACCCTCGCAGAGCACGGCGTAAGCTTTCAAGTGGTGCCCGGGATCACTGCTGCATCGGGTTGCGCGAGCTATGCCGGCATACCGCTAACCCATCGTGATCATGCCCAATCGGTTCACTTTATTGCCGGTCATCTGCGCTCAGGACAAATCGATTTAAATTGGCGAGAATTGGTTCAGTGCAATCAAACGTTGGTGTTTTATATGGGCCTTAATGGTATGGAGACCATCTGCGCCAAACTACTCGAGCACGGGCTTGCCGCCGACACGCCGGCGGCGTTGATCGAAAAGGGCACCACCGACCAGCAGCGGGTGTTTATCAGCGATTTAACCAATCTGCCGAAACGGGTTCGAGACGCCGGCGCCAAAGCACCGACCTTGATCATCGTCGGAACGGTGATCTCGCTGCAACACAAATTGGCCTGGTTTAACGTCGACGCCAAAACCGATTGAATCCGATTGTTAAGAGTCGAGCGTCGAGAACCGAGAGTTGAGAATCGAGCGTCGAGAACTGAGAGTTGAGAATCGAGAGTTAAGCGTTGAGCGCATAAACAGATAGCGTTGGGTAAAGAACACCGAGAGAGGCTACTAACCGAGAGAGGCTACTAAGAGACTATACAGAGAGGATTTTGAGAGACTGTAGACAGCGTTTAGAGAGCCAGCAGAGAAGGCATATAGAGCCAGCAGAGAGGGCATGTAGAGCTTATAGAGAGGGGAATAGAGCCTGTATAGAGGGCGAGCGAGCACAAAACCCCTTGCCGCTCGCCGCATGGCGTTACGCCTCGCGGTCTTTACCCGAGTAGGCACGTTCTTTCATGTCGGATTGAATGTACACCTGATCGGTGGTTGCCATACTGGCATGCCCCAAATCGTCCGCCATATGTTTAAGCGGCCGCGTGGCGATATCTTGCGACGCTCCCGTATGGCGCAGCCAATGACTGGAGGCAACGCGCAGCGTCTCGGCATCATCACCAAAGCCCTCGTCGACCATACGCCGGTGCGCAGCGTCAAATCGTGCCTGTACGATACGCCGCAATTGTCGCGGCGTCATGCCACCAACGCCGCGGTTCTTAATGACTAGGGGCGAATGGGCACCAAAATTAAAGCTGAGCCCGCTACGGTAGTCGCGGTAGCGCTGAATGTACGGGAAGAGGGCGTCTGGCACCGAAATGTCACGCACCTTATTACCCTTCCCTAAAACTTTAAGCCATTGATTACCCTGGTTATCTTTCCAGAAATGTTGCCATGCGGGCTGCCAATTTGGGCGTTCTGACAGCTCTGAAATCCGCAGGTACAGGGTTTTTAACAACGCCACCATAAACAAACTACGCTCTTGATCGGGGTCATTATCGGCGTCGCGCTGCGCGGTTTCTAACACGTACTGCCACTGCAAGTCGGATAACCGGCGAATCTCTTTTTGGCTGGCGCCAACCAATAAGTACGGCGACTGCTTGCGTATCGCCGGGATTGGGTTACCAAAAGCATAGCTTTCATCGGTCAAATAGTCGTAGTAACACGACAGCGCTGAAAAGCAGATTTTCATCGCGCTATTAGACAGTCGGTGCGCCTCGCGGGATGTGCTTGGGTCTTTGCCGTCGGCCAATGCGTCGGCGCGATCGGATTTGGCCACCTTGACGGTAAACGGACGCCACAGTGGATTACAGCGCAAACTGCCGGCCTGCAGCGAAAACCGACCGTGAACCGCGGTTGATACCCAATGCTGCGGCGGATGATTGACGAAATCGAAAAACGCTTCGAGATCGCCGCGACGTAATTGCACGATGGATTTATTCGCCACCGTCCAAGACCACAGTAATAACCGTTCAACTTCGTTGCGGTAACTGCGATAAGTGGCTTCATTTTTTCGGCTGTAGCTTTTCAAGAATGACTGAGTATGGATAAAATCCTCGAGCGTCTCGGGACGTTGCTGCCTTTGTTGCTCGACGAACTCTAAGGCGTCGGGGTATTCGCGCAGCATCGCCAAGCCCGAGGGCAACCGAACAAACGCCACGTGGGCATCAAACAAGGGTTTTGGTGCGAATACTTTTGCCAATGCCGTTATACCTACGTTACTTACGTTACTTACGTTATTTACGTTGTGAAATCGAATATAAAAACTCGTCTTAGCGATCCAAAATCACTGGTATCGATCTTGAGCGGCGCCTTGTTCAAGTGCACCTTATTTAAGTGCACCATATTTAAGTGCACCATATTTAAATACAGCCTTACTCATGCGTACCTTACTCATGCG
>CAJIZO010000197.1 GCA_905181995.1 Flavobacteriaceae bacterium TMED48 | reverse complement strand
GGATTCATTCGATTGTTAAAAATTTTCAATCTCGATAGTCACCACCGTCTTTAATAGTAAATATTTAGCAACACCATCGAGCGAATGCCTTGGCTGGGCTGGGCTTTATAGGGAACGCGCACCGACGAATCGACAACCGCCGCGCGCGTAAAAAAAGTGAGCGCGAAAGAAGAAAAAACTAAGTCATTAAGAAAAAGCAATCAGAGCACCGGGCGTTGTCAGAATTACCGATTTTTAATCCGCGCAAAACACGCCCCACAAACACCCATGCCGAGGCGTTGAATCGGCGTTAAATGCCGGTCAAACCCGCAGTGCTGATTCAGTTGCCCGCGCGGGTAATATTGCCGCCGCGCCAGACGAACTCTACCGGCCAGAGTTTTTGCCGATGCTTGTCATAATCATGCCAGTGTTGAGCGTAGCTCACCCCGGTCACTGGGTGCAATCGATCGCCGGCAATTTCGGACAGCGGCAGCAGCACAAAGGCGTTCTTTAAAATTTCATCGCGGGGCAGATCAATGCCATCAATTGAGCCGTGATGATCATCCACGCAAAGAATGTCGATATCGAGGGTTCGCGCGGAAAATTTAGGCGCGCTGCGGTCACGCTGACGACTGTTTTCAAGCCTTTTAAGGCACAGTGAAATTTCTCCAACAGCCGTATCGGTGCGAATACCCACGACCAAGTTAAAAAAATTATCGCCGTCAAAGCCCACCGACTCACTCTCATAAACAGAGGATATCTGTAGTTTGCCAAATTCATCTTCGAGACCATCGAGCGCAGCTGCAATGTTGTCTTGCACGGCGATATTACTCCCCAAACTCAGATAAACCGTTGCCATTAGGGCTTTTCTCCGCGCTCGATAATAATCCCGACATCTTGCGAACCACGCAGAGCCCCTGGCTTACTCACCCTCAACCGCAACCAGGGCACCGAGAATTCGACCAGTACAATGTTGGCAACCTCTTCGGCCATACGCTCGACCAAGAGGAACTCGCTAGCTTGAATAAAACTGATAATGCGCTTGGCAATCGATTTATAATTTAGCGCATATTGAATGTCGTCAGTTTGTGCGGCACGACGAATATCAGCCGCCATATCAAGATCAAAGCTGACCTCCTGCTTTACTTCGCGCTCCCAATCGTAAATTCCGATAATGGTCTCGATGCGCAGATCTCTTATATAAACAATGTCCATCAAACGGCCTCCCCCGGCGGTTGTAAACTGTCCAGTGGCCAGCGCGGCTGTGCCGTTATCGCCAGACCATTATATTCACCGGCCAAAAGCCGCTGACACCCTGCATAAGCGATCATAGCGCCGTTGTCGGTACAAAATTCATGCCGGGCATAAAACACTTTGCGATGCTCCGGCGCCAGTGCCCGATGCAACTTAGAGCGCAGTCGCTGGTTGGCGGATACACCACCGGCGATGACTAGGGTATTGAGTGATTCTTGCTTGAGCGCGCGCAGACATTTGATCACCAAAGTATCGACCACCGCCTCTTGAAAGCCTGCACAGATATCACAAATAGTCTGTTCGTCGGGCAAGCTATTTTCGTCGCTGTGATCATAAATTAAATTTCGAGTGAAAGTTTTAAGCCCCGAGAAGCTAAAATCTAACCCCGGCCGATCGGTCATCGGGCGTGGAAACTTGAAACGCTCGATTTGACCACGCTCCGCAGTCGCCGCCAATCGCGGCCCGCCAGGATAATCCAGGTCTAACATTTTAGCGGTCTTGTCGAAGGCCTCTCCGGCCGCATCATCCAAAGACTCACCGAGCAAACGGTATGCGCCTACGCTGGCTACGCTAACCAACTGCGTATGCCCTCCCGACACCAGCAGGGCGACAAAAGGAAACGTCGGTGGGGACGCCTCGAGCATTGGCGCCAATAAGTGTCCCTCCATGTGGTGGACAGCCAAAACCGGAATTTCAAGGGCAAATGCCAGCGCTGTCGCCAACGAGCCACCGACCATTAATGCGCCCATCAAACCCGGCCCCGCGGTATAGGCGATGCCATCCAGTTGCGTTTTTTGCATACCACAGTCGTCGAGTACCGCTTTGATTAGCGGCAATATCTTGCGAACATGATCCCGCGAAGCAAGTTCTGGCACCACCCCGCCAAACTCCGCATGCATCTGCGCTTGAGAGTACAACCGGTTGGCCAAGAGGCCCTCTTGGCTATCATAAATAGCCACACCGGTCTCATCACAAGAGGTCTCGATACCCAATACACGCATACTTAAATCACCGGTCACATGAATGAAGATCGTATAGATAAACCCGACAACCTGCCGGAAGCCTATGATACCATTCATTACGGTGATCGCGCGCCGTGTACAAACAGAATTTACACCGCCATTAATGCATCTAATCGGCCATATAAGTCTTTGCATCACCGCGCCGAAGCGTATAGAATACCCCGCCTAACAGAGCACTAGATCATTTATAACCGGCGTCAGTGCAGCCACCAGCAGCCAAGAATAGGATTAAAGTATGCCCAGCGTTCGAATTAAAGAAAACGAGCCGTTTGACGTCGCATTGCGCAGATTCAAGCGATCGTGTGAAAAAGCCGGCATCCTCGCCAAGGTCAGAAGTTGCGAGTTTTATGAGAAACCTACTTGGGAACGCAAGCGAAAAGCGGCAGCTGCGGTGAAGCGAAACCAGAAAAAAGTCTCACGGGAATCACGAAAGTTCGAACGAAAGTACTGAGTTCACACCCGTTTGGTTGAGCTAGAAAAATACACCCGACGGGGTGCAAAGTTGGACTTAAAGATCCGTCAAAAGCGCCCGAGGGCGCTTTTTTCATATTTACAGATACCTGTGAGGTGAACTTATGCGCTTGAGTGAACAAATATCCGCGGCCATGAAGCAGGCGATGCGCGACAAAGACAAACCGCGACTCGGCACCATCCGCCTAATCCGCGCCGACATAAAGCGCATCGAAGTCGATCAGCGGATCGAACTAGACGACCAGCAGACGCTGCAAGTATTAGACAAAATGCTCAAGCAGCGCCGCGATTCTATCGCACAGTACCAATCGGCTGGGCGCGACGAATTGGCCGCAATCGAGGCCGCAGAAATCGCGGTGATTCAAGAGTTTCTCCCCAGCGAACTCAGTGCAGAAGAAATTCAAACCATGATCGCCGCGGCCATACAAAATGCCGGTGCCCAGTCGATGCGCGACATGGGCGCGGTTATGGCGCAACTAAAACCGCAGATACAGGGCCGCGCAGATGCTGGCAAAGTCAGCGGCCTAGTGAAGGCGGCGCTCGTACAATAGCGCGACCCCCATCGCCACGGCGAACTGCCAAACGATGTGTATTTGACCACCCAACAAGATGCACTCCAACAAGGTGCACATTAATGAAGTACGCTCCAACGAGGTACACTTTGACGAAGTACACTGGAAGGCCGTTACCAACCGACTCGCAATGCTCATGGCCGGACTAATTCCACAGAGTTTTATCGACGATCTCCTCGACCGTACCGACATCGTAGAGATCGTAGGTAGTCGCGTCGAAATTAAAAAGGCCGGAAAAAATCACAAGGCTTGCTGCCCTTTTCACGAAGAAAAAAGCCCCTCGTTTACGGTAGCGCAAGACAAACAATTTTATTACTGCTTTGGCTGTGGTGCTGGCGGCAATGCGTTAAGTTTCATTATGGAGTTTGATCGTGTCGACTTTTTGCCCGCAGTCGAAACGCTCGCTCGGCACCTAGGCGTAGAGATTCCGAGGGAAGCGCAATCGCAGCCGGAGCGCAATGCAAACCGAAAAAAAGACAGCATATACTCGATACTCGCCGACTCCGACCGATACTATCGCCAGCAGCTAAGACGCCACCCATCGGCCTCGAGCGCTGTCAGTTATTTAAAAGATCGCGGCCTGAGCGGTCAGATTGCCGCTCAATTTGGCATCGGTTATGCTCCCCCCGGCTGGGATAACCTGATGCAGGCTGAGGCGACTGACGAAGAGCGCTCAAACCTGCTCGAAGAATCGGGCATGCTGGTTCACAAAGCCGAAGAAAACAAAAAATATGATCGCTTCCGGCATCGCATCATGTTTCCAATCCGCGATCAACGCGGCCGAACCGTCGGCTTCGGCGGTCGTGTTCTCGACGATAGCAAGCCCAAATACCTCAACTCACCAGAGACACCCGTATTTCAAAAAGGGCGCGAGCTATATGGTCTCTACGAGGCGCGACAAGCGCTCAAGGAAATGCCCAGACTAATCATGGTCGAGGGTTATATGGATGTCATAGCCCTCGCTCAATATGGGATTCAAAACGCGGTTGCGACACTCGGCACCGCGCTCACTGAAAGTCACTTGCAAAAGATATTTCGCTACACCTCGGAAATCGTGTTTTGCTTTGATGGCGATGCCGCCGGCCGCAAAGCCGCAGCCCGCGCGCTCGACACTGCACTGCCAGAAATGCGCGATGGATTATCGGCGCGCTTTCTTTTTCTACCCGACGGTGAGGATCCCGACAACAGCGTGCGCAAACTCGGCCACGATGCCTTTGTCCAGACCATCGAAACCGCACAGCCGCTATCAGAGTTCTTTTTTAAACAACTCAGCAGCGACATCGACACCGCCACAGCCGACGGCAAGGCAAAACTCGGCAAACTCTGTGCGCCGCACATTAATCGCATACCCGAGGGTATTTTTAGGCAGTTGATGCTCGCCGACTTGGCCCAGCGAACGGGCCTGTCGACCGCCGATCTTAGCGCCTATGTCGCGGCGCACCGACCGATAGTCAAATCGAGCGCTCCACCTATAGAGTCACCCAACAGCCGCACAGACAACAACAGCGAAGCGCCCGAATATAGCTACGAAGAGAGTTATCCGCCGCACGGACAGAGCGATGATGGCGACTATCCCGAGTTGTCGAACAACGCTAAAAAAGTCCGTTTGACCCCTGTACAATATCTTTCAGCCCTGCTGCTAAACCATCCTGATCTCGCCCAACATGTTGACGATAGCTCGCTTTTGGCTAGTTCGCCCGATCCGGAGGTAAAACTTTTTATGCGACTGCTGCTGGCTGTGCAGCAGCATCCCAACTACAAATCTGCCCAACTGATCGCTTACTGGCTGGGCAATCCGGATGCGCAGCGAGAGGCACGTCACTTACAGTCATTGGCGTCGAGCGAACTCTATCACCCGCCGACGGGCACCGGTAGAGACGACCACGCAGAGTTTTGCGATGCGCTCAATCATGTCCAACGACAGATCTTTGAAGCGCTGCCAGATACCCACAAAGCCCGCCACCTTTTGGCCCGCGAAACCCTCAATGAAAGAGAAATCAAACAGTTACATAAAATCCATGTCAAACTACCGCAAGATACAGCAGGGAAACAACTAAAAAACGATATAAAACAGCGGCTTGTAATATCCTACACGAAAAAAAAATAAACCTAAATAGTCTGGGACAAGCGTTTATTTATCGGCTATAATTGCGCGCTAATTTTTGGGCTCTTACTGACATATCCTATGACCGAAAATACTCGAAAGCAACAATCTGGCATTAAAGATCTCATTGCCAAAGGCCGCGAACAGGGATACCTGACCTACGCCGAAGTCAATGACCACCTCCCTGAAGACATCGCCGATCCAGAGCAAGTCGAAGACATCATTCAAATGATCAACGACATGGGTATCACCGTGTTTGAGACTGCACCGGATGCCGAGACTCTGTTGATGATGTCGGGCGACAACACACCGGACGAAGTGGCTGCTGCCGAGGCCGCCGCGGCACTTGCTTCGGTGGAATCAGAGCAACATCGCACCACCGACCCAGTCCGCATGTACATGCGTGAAATGGGCTCGGTTGAGCTGCTCACGCGCGAGGGTGAAATCGAAATCGCCAAGCGTATTGAAGAGGGCACCAGAGAACTCATGGCAGCGATCACCGAGTGGCCTTTATCGGTCGCCAAGGTGATGGCAGAATTCGACAAAATCGAGTCTGGCGAACGGCGACTGACGGACATTATTAGCGGCTATCTAAACCCGATGGACCACGTTCCATCGGCACTTGCTCAACAACAGGCCGCAGAGGCGCTGAAAGCTGAATCGGGCGAGGATGACGAAGCTGATGAGGACGAGGAAGAAGAAGAACAGCACGAAGGCGGGCTGGACCCTGAAGAAGCTGCGCAACGGTTTAGCGATATACGCGCACAACTGAGCAAGACCGAGCGCTCTATAGAGCGCTACGGTCGCTCGTCAAAAAGTGCGGTTAGCAACGTTCAAGAACTGGCCGACCTGTTTAAATACCTGAAGCTCACGCCACGCCAATTCGACCCGTTAATCTCGGTGCTAAAACGCGCGGTGGAGAGCGTCCGTCGAGAAGAACGCAACCTGCTAGACCTCTGTGTCCGCAAGGCTAAAATGCCACGCAAGGCGTTTATCAAGGAATTTTCAGGCCATGAGAGCGACCAACAGTGGTCGACAGACATCAGTCAATCCAGTTCCGCCTGGGCCTCTGGCTTCGACCTACAACTTATCGAGATCCACAGATCGCAGCGTAAGCTGGACAAAATTGAGCGCGAAAGCGGCTTCAGCATAGCTCAGATCAAAGATATCAATCGGCGTCTGACCATTGGCGAGGCGATGTCGCGTCGCGCCAAAAAAGAAATGGTCGAAGCCAATTTGCGACTGGTGATTTCCATTGCCAAAAAATATACCAACCGTGGCCTGCAGTTTTTAGATTTAATCCAGGAAGGCAACATCGGATTGATGAAGGCGGTCGATAAGTTTGAGTACCGTCGCGGTTATAAATTTTCTACCTACGCCACCTGGTGGATACGACAGGCTATTACCCGCTCGATCGCCGACCAAGCGCGCACCATCCGTATACCGGTGCACATGATCGAGACGATCAATAAGCTCAACCGTATTTCGCGACAAATGTTGCAGGAAATGGGTCGCGAACCGACGCCAGAAGAACTCGCCGAACGCATGGAAATGCCCGAAGACAAAATTCGCAAGGTGCTCAAGATCGCCAAGGAACCGATTTCCATGGAGACTCCGATTGGCGAGGACGAAGATGCCAGCATCGGCGATCTGATCGAAGACATCACTATCGCCCTGCCGATCGACGAGGCCACCAAGCACAACCTCACCGAGTCGACCCGCGGCGTGCTGAGCAGCCTGACCGCACGCGAGGCCAAAGTGCTGCGCATGCGCTTCGGCATCGACATGAACACCGATCACACCTTGGAAGAAGTGGGCAAGCAGTTCGACGTTACGCGCGAACGTATCCGGCAGATTGAGGCCAAGGCGCTGCGTAAATTACGCCATCCGACGCGCTCTGACCACCTGCGCAGCTTCATTGATGAATAGCTTCAGTGATAGATAGCTTCAGTGATGAAGCGCTTCAAGGGCACTGACTGCCGCCGGCGCAGTTCAACGCGGCAGCCAGTTTAGATAGATAGATAGCGCACAGATTAAAGGGCCCATAGCTCAGCTGGTTAGAGCAGTCGACTCATAATCGATTGGTCGTAGGTTCAAGTCCTACTGGGCCCACCATTACAGCGCTTGCACTCGCTTTCCTCTCGGCTTTGCTCTCGGGCGACCGATACCAGCGCCGAGCAATGCGCATCGGCAAGCCAACCGTCGCTCAATAATAGGCGCCAACAGC
>CAJIZO010000196.1 GCA_905181995.1 Flavobacteriaceae bacterium TMED48 | reverse complement strand
CTCGAAAGTCACTGCTCGAAAGTCACTGCTCGAAAGTCACCGCTCGAAAGTCACTACTTTAAGGTCACCACTCACCGCGTCGACCGAATGGCGCGGGAGCCTATGTGCGGTGCGCGCGGCAGCTATTCTGTCAATTGTGCAGCGCGCTGCCGGAGGGCAAATTTTTGCACCTTGCCGGTGGAGGTTTTGATGATATCGCCAAACACAATGCGGCTGGGTACTTTGTAGGCCGCTAGACGTTGCCTGCACCAAGCGATCAACTGGTCCGCCGATACCGCCGCCCCCGCGTGCAACTCGACAAAGGCGCAGGGGGTCTCACCCCACTTTGGATGCGGCATGGCGACGGCAGCGGCTGCCGCGACCTGCGGATGCTTGTGCAGGGCCTCTTCGATTTCAATCGAGGAGATATTTTCGCCGCCCGAGATAATAATATCTTTACTGCGATCTTTTAATTGTACGTAACCATCGGGGTGCACCACGGCGAGGTCGCCAGAGTGAAACCAGCCACCGGCAAAGGCCTCGTCGGTGGCCGCCTTGTTCTTTAGATAGCCCTTCATCACCACGTTGCCGCGAAACATCACCTCGCCAAGGGTCGCACCGTCTTTGGGCACCGCCACCATGGTCGCAGGATCCATCACTTCGAGTTGTTCTAGCGCGTGGTAGCGGACGCCCTGACGGGCCTTGAGTGTTGCCTGCTGCGCGGCTGGCAAGGCGTCCCATTCGGCGTGCCAGTCGTTGGCCACAGCCGGGCCATAGACCTCGGTTAAGCCATACAGATGGGTGACGTTAAAGCCCGCCTCACGCATCTCTGAGAGCACCGACTCGGGCGGTGGTGCAGCCGCGGTAAAAAACTCTACCGTGGTCGTCAGGCGGCGTTGCTGCTGTTGACTCGCCGCCAACAGGGTCGACATGACTACCGGAGCTCCGCACAGGTGGGTTACCCGATGGTCGGCGAGTGCCGCCCAGATGGCGTCGCCGCGAACCTCGCGCAGGCAGACATGGGTGCCATTCACGGCGGCGATGGTCCATGGGAAACACCAGCCATTGCAGTGAAACATCGGCAGTGTCCAAAGGTATACGGCGTGTTTGGGAATCGACGCGGTAATAATATTGCCTTGGGCGAGAAGACAGGCACCGCGATGATGATAGACCACCCCCTTGGGATCACCAGTGGTTCCCGAGGTGTAATTGACGGCAATAGCGTCCCACTCGTCTTGCGGCATGGCCCAGGCAAAGTCGGCGTCGCCGCTGGCCAGCGTGGCCTCGTACTCGTGGTCACCTAATCTGTCACCGGTCTGTGGCTCAACTGGGTCGATATAATCGATAATCAGCGGCTCTGCGCTGGCGATTTCAAGCGCTTGGCCAATGGTGGCAGAAAACGCCGTGTCGGTGATCAGTACCCGGCTCTGCGCATGGTCGAGCTGCAGGGCGATGACCGCGGCGTCCAGGCGGGTGTTCATGGCGTGCAGCACCGCGCCGCACATTGGCACCGCGTAGTGGGCTTCGAGCATGGCCGGGGTGTTGGCGAGCATCACCGACACGGTGTCGCCACGGCCGATGCCGCGATCCGCCAATGCCGACGCCAATTGGCGGCAGCGCCGGTAAAAATCGGCGTAGTCGATGCGCAGGTCGCCGTATATGACCGCGGTGGTCTGCGGGAATACCCGCGCCGCTCGCTCTAAAAAGGTCAGTGGGGTCAACGGTTGGTGGTTGGCCTCGACCCGCTCGAGATCGCGATCGTAGATACTAGACACAGGTTACTGGTCTCGCCAGTGGGCTGGGCGCTTGCCAATAAACGCGTCGATGCCCTCTTCGGCATCCTGCTTGAGTAGGTTGCCGACCATCACCTCAGAGGCATAATCATAGGCACTGGCGAGCGGCATACTCGCCTGCTGGTAGAACGCCCGTTTTCCCAGCGCCACGGTCATTTGCGATTTACTGGCGATTTGACTGGCTATGGCCATGCTCTGTTCGGTCAGTTGCGAAGCGTTGACCATGCGGTTGATCAAACCGATTTGTTCGGCGCGCGCGGCGGCGATCATATCGCCGGTGAGCAGCATTTCCATGGCGTGTTTGTGGGTTACGTTGCGCGATAGCGCGACCATCGGGGTCGAGCAAAACAAACCGATATTGACGCCCGGCGTGGCAAACCGCGCGGTGTCTGCGGCCAGCGCCAAATCGCAACTGGCGACCAGTTGGCAGCCTGCGGCGGTGGCAACACCGGCGACCTCGGCGATCACCGCTTTTGGATGGTTGACAATCGCCTGCATGAGCTCGGCACAGCATGCAAACAGGCGCTCAAAGTCGGCCCGACCCGCGTCGTCGGCAGTGCGGGCAGCGGTAATTTGTTTTAAATCGTGGCCGGCGCAAAACGCCGGCCCATTGGCGGCTATAACAATTGCCCGCACCGCGTCGTCGATGGCGGCGGCGGCCAATACCGCCGACAATTGCGCGAGCATTTCATCAGAGAGCGCGTTGCGGCGTTTGTGGTCATTGAGCGTTAGGCGCAAAACACCGTCGCTCAACTCGCTGAGGAGGATGCCATCGGTGGTTTGATCGAGCGCTGTCGGGTCTGTCATGGTCATACCTCGTAGTGTATTTCTGGGCCGCTAGCGGTTAGCGCCCAAGATCCGCGCAATAGGGCTTTTGCAATTCTAACTTTGGACAGCGATTCATCACAACCTTCAATCCGGCACTTTCGGCGAGGTCAGCGGCTGTTCGGTTGATCACGTTCAGTTGCATCCAGACCACGCGCGCGCCAATGGTGATCGCCTCCTCGGTAACGCCGAGCGCGGCGTCCGAGGTGCGAAAGATGTCGACCATATCCACCGTTTGCTCGATAGCCGCAAGCGATGGGTAACAGTACTGGCCGAGAATAAGCTCGCCGGCGGCGCGCGGATTCACCGGAATTACCTCATAGCCGCGCTCCAAAAGCACCCGCATGCACTGATAACTGTCTCTATCGGAGCGCGGACTGGCACCGACCAGGGCAATGCAGCGCACCTCGGTGAGTATCTGCCTGAGGTAGTGCTGCGGGTAATCGTCGTTTGCATGTGGGTCGATTAACGACGGGTCTTGGTCGACCTTTGCTCTTTTTTGCATAGCGTGTCCAATCTCACGGGGTGGGTTTTGTCTGATTTTTGCGATTGCGGGCATCGCCCACCGTCGTCATAACTGTAACAGAGCGCGGCGTTAATGTAACAACCGAGGTCGGCGAAACAGCCCCGTTCAGCGGGTCATTTTAATCTCCACGCAGCGCTGATCGTCAGGGATACGCCGGCGCCGAAAAGCCGCTGCTGCGCGCTTTTTTAGCGGGCGCAACGGTTTGCGTTAGCACGATGCAGCGGCCAGTCGGCGGATCTTTGCCAGCCAACCACTGGCTAGTAGCGTGCCAAGGATGGTAGGGTGTTTATTTGCTTGGGAATATCTATGTCCAGCCAACGGCTATCCGGTTATTGCGACCCGCGTTTTCAGTCCGTTGCCGACGTCTTTGCACGGGCGCTCGAATCGGGCTATGAGGTCGGCGCATCTCTGGCTGTCGAGTACCGAGGTGAGCGCATCATCGACCTTTTTGGCGGTTATTGCGACGCGGCGCAAACGCGGCCGTGGCAAGCCGATACGCTGGTCAATGTTTTTTCTGTCACCAAGGGTCTGGTGGCGACGTGCGCAGCGCGCCTGATCGAGCAACAAAAACTCGACGTCGAGCGCCCAGTCGCCGATTACTGGCCCGAATACGGTTGTTGTGGAAAACAACAAACAACCGTGTCGGACGTGTTGTGTCATCGCGCGGCCATGTTTGGTTTTAGGCAGCCAATCCCCAAAAACCAAT
>CAJIZO010000195.1 GCA_905181995.1 Flavobacteriaceae bacterium TMED48 | reverse complement strand
CCGACGCGAGTTGGCCATAGGCAACGGCTAATTGGTTCCCGGCGAGGCTGATGCTCAGTGGTTGATCGAGCCGCCAGGCGCGGTTTTTATAGAGCAGGTGGGTGGCGGTCGTCGCGCCGTCGTCGGTCTGTGCTTGCGCGGTTGAATCGGCGCGCGCTGCCGACGGTCGCCCGGCGCGGTCATCGATCAGCGCAATCGCCAGCGACTGCTGGCGTTGCAGCGGCGGCGGATTGCGCAGCCAAGCGCGACCCAGCGCCAGCCCGCGTCGCGCCGCGTCGGCCGCACCGACGATCGTCGCGCCGCTGAGGTTGGGGCTGAGGTTGGGGCTGAGGTTGGGGCTAAAGGTTGCCAACAGTTCGCTCGCCGGTGCAATAGCGAGGTGGTTAGCCGCGTGATGTTGCAACGCTAGGGTGAGATTTTCGGTGCGCGGCGCCAATATTCCTTGCAGGCGCGCTCGATTTAAACGCAGTGCCAGCGGTCCCTGCGGCGAGGGCAATTCGGTCAGGTACTCGGTTTGCTGCGCCAAGCGCGCCAGCCAGTCGGGCAGGGCATCGTGCAGAGCTTGTTGGCTGGCCGACGAATGCAACGGGTCGTAGCGGGTGTCGGCGATCAATTGGTCGCTGATATGGCGCGCAACGTCGCGCTGGATCGCCAGCGCGCCAAGGTCGAGCAGCAGTTCGTGACTCGCCACCTGCAGTTGGCCGTCGGCGCGCTGCAAATGGCTAATCACGCTCTGGTGCTGCTGTAATTCCAGCACCGCTCGGTGCTCTGGTGCGGCGCTCAATAGGGCGTTGTCGACGATCCCGCAGACCTCCACAGACTGTGCTTTGAGCAGACCGAGAAGCAGCGCCAGTTGGCTGTCGTCGAGACTTGCGGGCACGCCGAGTACCAGTTGCGGTTGGTCGATGCCATGCAGCAGTTGGCGCAGTTGCGCGTAGGCCATGTCGGCGTGGCTGCGCGCCCAACGAAGATTTTTTTTCAACGGTCGTTGGTCGAGTTGCCGCCAGTGTTGGTTGTAACTGAATTGCGGGCGCAGCCAGGCGTCGGCGCGCGCGGCATCGCCACTGATCAGCCCGTTATCGTCAATCTGCACGTAGCCGCTCTCGCTGCGCTGTTCGCCGGTTTCGGTGAACAGCCTGAGAGCTTGGTCGTTTAGGTACAATAGCGCGAGCGTCATTGGGCGATAGCCGTCGGGTTAAATTTTTAAGAAACGCAGCAGGTTATTCTCGCAATAGCCTTGAGAATCCAACACTAAACGCTCCTGAATTAGCTGCAACTGGTGCATGAAAAACATCACAAACATGCTGATCAGCAGGGCCACAAAAGTCGAGTTAAAGGCCACCCCAAGACTGCTGGTGACCCCGGCAATATTGCCCTGCATCGCCTCGTGGGCCTGCCCCAGCGCCGCGCCGATGCCGCGCACCGTGCCGATAAAGCCGATCGATGGGATGGCCCAGGTAATGTAGCGAATCATCGACAGTTCCGAGTCCAAACGCTCGGCCTCGTTACTGCACAGGGTATTGACCGCGTCGTTTGCCGATTGAATGCTGGTGGTGACTTGAAAGCGCGTCAGCGCAGCTTGCAGCGCCCGGGGGAGCAACAGCCCGCGCTGTTGTTCCGGCAGCGCCTCGAGCGGTCTGGCCAACTGCGCGGCGTCTTCGACCAGTACCCGAGAACCCTCTTCGAGACTGATCAGCGGCTGGTCAAACATCGCCTGTTCGCGCAGCGCGGTGCGGGTTTTGTAGGCCATGATCGCGGCGGCCCAAAACAGCAGGATAAAACACGACTCCTGTTCAAGGTCTTTGATGATGATAAAAAACGACCGGGGCACCTCGTATTCGCCACCGGCGGCGACCTGTTCGGCGTGCTGGCGAATGGTGCTGTCGGCGTTTGGGCGCACTACGGTGACAAAAATACTGTGCACAACAATGATGCTGAGCAGCAGTGCCACCAGTTGAAAGTACAGCTCGTTGGTATCTCTTTTCATAATTGCGTTCCAGTCTCTATGCGTGTCGAGTGTCGCTTGTTACTTATTATTCGTCGAAGTTACAGCTTGTCGAAGTTATAGCTTGTCTCTTGTCTGCCGTGCTTGTCTGCTGAGTGTATGACGTCATCGATGCCTCGTCTATCGCCCGCGGGTTAAATATCCACCGGTAGCGAGATGCTAAAGTCTTCCGATATCTCTTCGATCGGTTTAAAGTCGTCGCCGGCATCGCTCGCATTCGCGCTGGATGGGCCAGCGGGTTCGCGCAATAGCCCATCGGTTGACCGTGCATCGACAGACGGTGCATCGGCAGACAGTACATCATCAGACAGTGCATCGACAGACAGTACGTCACTAGACGGTCCGCTCGCAGAGAGATCGCTATCGGGCTGCGTATCGGCGCTGTCGGCGTTCGCCGTGGGCACTTCAATCGGCGTGGGCGGGGGTTGCGGATCGGGCTGGGCGATGGCACCCGGCGCGCTGGCAATCAGCAGCCACAGCGGCCAGTGCCAGACGCGGCGCCTTAGCCGTGTCATGGTTTGGTCTCCATAGTGTCGACGTAGCGAGCGATCCGAAAGCCCACATCGAGACGCGCATCGCTGCCGTTGTCGCGAAAGGCAATGCGCAGTTCAGAGCGCGATCCAAGCGCCCAGCTTGCGCCGCGCACCACGCGGCGGACACCGTTTTCTGGGCCGCGGGGATCGGCTAGCGGCGTGCCGCGGTGGGGCTGCATATCGTAAAAATCATTGGTCCACTCGGCGACGTTGCCGTAGAGGTTGTAAAGTCCCCGGCGGTTGGCTTTAAAGCTGCCCACCACCGACGACACCGGATAGGGATCGCGGTAGTTCGGTAGGGTAAAGCGCACAAACTTGGCGGCGCTGGCGTCGGCGTAGTTAGCCATCACGTCGCTCGGCGGATAGCGGTTGTTGTTCCAACCAAACATCGCGCTCGAGCCATCGTCGGCGACTCTGGCTGCCCACGCCCACTCCGCCTCGGTCGGCAGGCGGTAGCCGTTGGCATTCCAGTTTTGGCCGTCGACGCGGTCGTTTTGTAGTTGGTAAAAGAGCGTCAGATCGTCGCGCTCGCTGAGCCAGTTGCAAAACCGTGCGGCGTCCTGCCACGACACCATGGCCACCGGTTGTTCCTGCATGTCCAGCGTCTGTGCCGAGATTGCCGAAGAGCTGTGTTCGGCGCGCCACAGGCGAAATTGGCGATTGGAGACCTCGTTAACGCCGAGGTAAAAGGGCCGTTTTAAAACCACTGCGCGCTCGACCTCGTTGGCCCTGCGTCCGGGTTCACGCCGTGGCGCGCCCATTTTAAACGGCGCTTGTGGGCGCATCAGGGCCATTTTGATGTTGCCAAACGCGCTGATTCGCGGCGGTCGCGACGCCCAGTAGGTCGCCTCCTCGGTGAGCAGGGCAACCTTCAACGCTTGCTCTTGACCGGGTTTTGGTAAGATATCGCGGGTGGCGCTGGTGTAACCCTGGCGGCGTACCTGCAGGCGATGACCCTTGGCGGGCAGCCGCAGTTGTTGGTCGCCGCGCCCAATCGATTGGCCATCGATCAGCACCTCGGCATCTTCGGGGCTGACGTTGAGGGCGATTTCACCGATGTTTTCCGCCAGCGCAATAGACAGCGTGATCTCGGCTTCTGGTGCCACCGAAAAGCTCCGCTGGGCTTTTGAGTAGCCGTCTAAAAATAGCTCGACGCGGTGCTCTCGATCCGGGCGTACCTCGACCTCTATCGGCGTTAGGCCCTCAAAGCGATCGTCTAGGGTGACGCTCGCGCCGCTCGGTTGGCTGTCGATCAGCACCCGGCCATCGGCGATCAGCAGTTTTATGGTTGGATGAATGGCGCTACTGCCGGCGTCGGCGCTCAGTTCACCGCTCCAACTGCGATAGCCCGGCTTGCGCAGTTCGACTTGGCTGCCGGTGGCGAGAATTTCGGCCCGCGCCGGTGTCGCTCCCAGCGCCTGCCCGTCGACCACCAATTGCGCGCCGCTCGGCTGGCTGTCCAGGGTCAGGTGGCCCCAGGCGGGCTTTAATGTCACATCGAGGCTTTGTTGGGTGCCCAGCCCGACCATGTCGACGTCGTAGCTGGCGTCGAAATAGCGCGCTCGGCTGATCACCAACTGGTGGTTGCCGCGGCTGATCCCGGCGATGGTGCCGGGCAGATCTTGCGGCACCGGTTGACCGTCCAGCGTGGCGCTCAGTGCGTCGAGGGCTGAGTTGATGATCAGATCTCCCGGCAGGGGTTCAAGCGCAATGCTCAGCGCTTGCCCGACGCTGTCGTCGACGGTCAGGGTGCGCGTCGATGGGCGATAGCCGGGTGCGCTAACGGCCACCTCATAGTCGCCGGGCAGCAGCAGAAAATTGCCGCCAATGCTGAACGCCAGCCCCGACACCGCGATCTCGCTCGACGCCGGCGTCGAGCTGACGATCACCGCGCGCGCCATCGCCAGATAAAGCATCACCAGCGCGCTGCCGACCAGCGCCATGCCGAGTATCCACAAACCGGCGGCAATCGGCCCGCGACGCTGGGTAACGCTGCCCTCGAGCGGCTGGTAATCGACTGCCTCGAGGACGGAATTTTCTGCCTTGTCTTTTGTCACTGTCGGTTCTCACTGTCTGGTCAAGCTTGCTAGTTCAGAGCCCTCGTTTAGAACTCTAGTTCAGGGCTCTTGTTTAGAGCCCTTGTTTAGAACTCTAGTTCAGAGCCCTTGTTCAGAGCCCTTGTTTAGAACTCTAGTTCAGGGCTCTTATTCAGGGCTCTCGTTTCGAGCTTTCGTTTCGCAGTTGGCGGCGGTCGCCAGATGCCGACCGACCGTTTCGTTGCCTGCCGTGTGCCGGTCGAATATACCCAGCCAACGCATTCGTTGCCGGGCGTTGGGCTCAATTGATGCCGTCGTCAAACGCTATTCGCGCCAAGCCCTGATCGCTCGCTCGCCGATCGCCATTTGCGCACGATCTGTTATTTTTAGAGCCTGATTATGACGGGCCATGTTTGACCGGCCATGTTTGATCGGCTAGTTATTTTATCTGCCCAGTCATAACCGCTCCCTGCGACTCCCGGCTTCAGCATGCCGTGGTGGCGCTAGATCATTTCATCGCAACGAATATCGATGGCTGCGTTGCTGGCACTTCCGTCGACGGTAAATTCGATCAATACATCGCGGTAACCGGTGCGCGCGCCGCTGGCACGATAATGCCCCGGCTTAAGCTGCAGCCGCCGCGCGTCAAAGGTGCCAAGTTTACTGACGCGAAACAGCGTCACCTCGGTGAATCCATCCGAGCGCAACAGCACCTCGGTAGAGGTTTGCGATCGTCGCAGTGCCGCGTCTAGTTGGTCGATCTGGGCGCGCAGTTGGCTATTGCCCGCGCCCGATGCAAGGCTGTCGGCGATACCGCTGAGATCGCGGAGTAATTGCCGGCCACGCTGGTAGCTGCCGCTATCGGCGAGCTTCAGCGGTTCTGCCAGCAGCGCGTTGACCCGTTGGTCGAGCGTGGCGCGCACCGCGGCATTGACCCGCCTGACCCGTGGTTCGGTCAGCGAATTATCTTCGCTGAGCATTTGCTCGTAGATATCTAGCGCCTGCTGCCAACGCTCTTCCCGCTCCAGTTGGAGCGCAGTCTGCAGCGCCTGAGAGCTGCGGTAGTTGGCCTTGCGCGTGGCCAGTTGGGTGCGCGCTTGGGGTACGGCTGGGCTGTTGCCATCGATCGTCGCGGCCTCGCTAAAGGCCTGTTCAGCGCGCTCAAACTGGTTGTTATCGAGCGCCTGCCAGCCGCGGCTCATCTGTGCCCTAAAGTCCCTTTCACGCTTGCGGATCTGGGTGTTGAGCAGTTGCTGCTGCGCGCCTTGGTGCTCGGCATCGATAGCCAATGCGCGTTGGTAGGCGGCGATAGCTCGGTCTAACTGCCCGGCATTGAGCCGTTGTTCGGCGTCGCGCAATTGCGCCAGCGTGTCGGGCAATAGCGCGGCTCGGGCGGTCAAAAGCTGCGCCCGCGGGTTGTCTGGCGCAATCAGCGTGGCGATTTTGGCGGCCCCTCTGGCGGCTTCAACATCGCCCGTATCGATGCTCTCAAAGCCTTTTTTGAGGTTGCTTGCGAGGGTGGTATCGGCGTCGCTATTGAGGTTTTTTAACCGTTCTAGGGCGTCCCTGTAGCTGCCGATGGCGCGCTTATACTCGGCATCGAGGTACGCGTCATCGCCGCGGTCGACGGCGTCCTGTGCCGCCTGATAGGCAAAGGCGGCCCAATCAGTAACGCCGCGTTGCTCAAGCGTATCGCGCAGCGCGACAATCTCAGCCAGCACCACTTGGGCTTGCTGACGCGCCTGTTTTTTCTCCGCGATCAGCGACGGGTTGAGCGCCGATCGCTGGGCTTGTGGCGCGTCGTCGGTGTCGTTGATAGACGTCGCATCGGGCGCGATCCAAGGTTCGGACACATAGTTTGGCAATACCAGCACCACCGCCGCCGCAATTGCCGTAAGACCGGCGAGCAGCATTTTTTTCCTGGGGGTGTCGGTGCCTTTTGGCGGTGCGTTATCAGTCATTTAAATTAGCTCGGATCATCGCCGGGAACGCTGCGCTCTTGGCGATAAATTTGCCCGAGTAACTGTTGCCACTGCTGGTACTGGGCCTGCACGTTGCCGGTCAGGGTGATGGTGCGATCCTCGAGCTCTATGACCTGGGGAGCCAGCGTCGACTCCAGCGATGCGCCCATCTCGGCCACCGATTCATCGAAGCTGGCGGCCTGTTGTTTCTTTTCTAATCCCGATTTTAGAATCATGCCGCCGGTACCGGCGGCGGTGGTGCTGGCCAGTCGGCCCGCGCCGCTATCGCTTTCCAAGCGCCCATAGATACCCGCTAAAATGGTGCCAATGCCGGCGACAATGCGCTGGTTACCCTGTTTTTTCAGTTGTCGCGATTTGACCACCGAATCGAACGAGGCGCGGCGAAACTCTTGATAGGGCAGGTGCATCTGTTTGGCAAAACCGTCGTAGTGTTCTTGCATGCGGTCTATATACAGATAATCGCGATCGCGGATGCGGCGCACGCGCTCTAATAGCGGGTCAGATTCCGCCGGCAGACGAACAATTTTTGTCCTGCCGTTGCGCTTTTGTTCGGTATAACCGGCAAACGCGTCGGCAGAAAATTGCTTGGCAAAGCGCAGTTCTGATAATTGACGAAGTTCGATTGCATCGCTCTCGGTGAGCTTTTCGCGGGTTCGCAATAGGTCGTTGGCGATGCGGATAAACAAATTGGCAAAGGCGTCATGGGTATTTTTGCGTCGTCGATCGTAGGCGTATTTGCCGACCATGGTTTGGTAGCGTTGGTCGAGCCATTGTCGGCCACTACTGTCCCGCGCAACAATGTTTAGATCGAGGGTCTCGCCATCCGATTGCAGGATCACACCACTGACATAAAGGTCGACCACTACATCGCTGCTGGGCACTACCCGCACTGCACCCCAGGCACCGCTTTTTTCTAGCACTCGCAGTAGTTGGCTAGAGAAGTAGACCGACTCGGCCATACGAACTTCGGGAAACACCGTATCGTCTTCATCGGTCAGGTCGAGACCGTCGTCGAGCGCGGTGATGCCGATATCCAGTAGCGCCTCCATGGCGATCGGTTGCGACGGTGTCGCCAGCGTTAGGGGCGTCGATGAGGTGACCTTGTCGATCGCCGCGAGGGCGCTCGGGGCCATCAGACATAGGAGCAGCGCGGTGGCGGCAAGCAAGACGCCGCCGCACCGGCCGCGGTTGTTCAAGGCATTTGCGCGAGTTGCAAGCGCGCGCTGCCGCCTTGCCGATTCGACTGCCGACTCGACGGCCGGTGATGCGTTAGACATTCGGTTTACGCGGATTGCAATAGGTGCACGCATGATGCTCATTCCTGTCCCTTGACGCGGCGGTATTCGTCCCACAGTTTTTCGCGTAGCACTGGGTCGCTCTCGCGCATGGCCGCCTCGCGGATTTGCCGCTCGACGATATTATCGCCCTGACCGTCGCCGATGTCGTCGGGTAGTGGCGACGCTGCGCCGCTAGCACCACCCGGCCCGCCGTTACCAGCGCCGCCGCCACTCGATTCGCCACTCGATTCGCCACTCGATTCGCCACTCGCCCCGCCGTCGCTCGATTCACCGCCGGGGCCCTGTTCTGCGCGCTCGGCGACGCTATCGCCGCCGCTGTCGAGCTCTTCGTAAACCGCCTGACTGCTGTCGTAGGTCGAGCCACC
>CAJIZO010000194.1 GCA_905181995.1 Flavobacteriaceae bacterium TMED48 | reverse complement strand
AGGTTGTTTTGGGAGTTATTTGGAGATTAGGTTTAGGCGTTATTTGGGCATTAGTTATTTGGGCATAAACAGTACAGCGCAAGCCAAATTACTCGCCGCTACCCCAGTCGCTTACGGCTACCCCAGGCGCTAACCGCTGGCGCGGTTTGGCTAGAGGCGGTTCAATTGCTGTTTAGGCTGTGTTCTGGACAGTTCTCTGGCCTGCGGCCATGCCTGTAAATTGCTGCTCTGGATTTCTGCGCTTGATTGCTGCTCTAGATTGCTGCTATGGATTGCTGCTATGGGTTTCTGCTTTAGATTGCTGCTCTGGGTTTCTGCTCTAGGTTTCTGCTCTAGATGGCCGCTCTAAATTGTTGCTCTAAATTGTTGCTCTGGGTCACTAAACCGAGGGCAACGGGGCAACTAAGGGGGCGACTAAACCGAAATCAACCCCATACCACAGGCTCGAGCGACCGCATGGGTGCGGTTTGTCGCCTCTAATTTGGCCGCCGCATTGCGCAGGTGAAAGCGAGCGGTCTCGCGTGAGCGGCGCAAAATGAGACCAATCTCTTCGGCGGTCTTGCCCCGTGCGGCCCAGGTCAAACACTCTTCTTCGCGGGCGGTTAAAAAACACTGTAATCCGCGATAGTGTGCGACTTCTATGTGGTCGATCTGCTGCATAAAGAGATGCGATGTCAAAAACATGCTGGCATAGTGCTGTTCGCACAACCCAGCCATTCGAGACTTGTCCAACGTGCACCACGACACGTAACCGTGTCCGGAGCGCCGGCGCACCGGAACCGTGACCGCCGCGGCTATGCAAGTACCATACAATTCAAGCGCTTCGACGCTGCGCCCGTTCAAGGCGTGATCGCGCCAGATACCGCGCTCTGGATCGGGATACCATGCAAACGGTGTATCGGTCACCGAACAGCGCATAGAGATTGGGCAGACGGCCGCCATCTCTGAGGCGGTCCAGGTTGTTAGACACTCGCGCGACCAGCCCATGGACGACGCCACAAAATCACCGACTTGATTGCGCGGTAATTCATTGGCTTTGATATCTTTATGGAACGCCACCAGATCCCAGCCCAAGCCACGAGCTTCTGCCGACAGCGTGTGAGCGGCCTCTTCTAGGGTTGTTGAGTTCTGTATGTCGTCTTGAGTAATAGCTGAATGTAATTTTATCGTATGCATGACTACCCCCTATCCACCAGACTTTAAGAACCTAGCTTATCCGAGATAAATAAAACATACAAGAGTGTTTTTTATATTTTGGGGCGCCGCTCTAAAAACCTCCCACCGCAGAAACCGTATATTTTTTAATGTCCGCATCGAGTATCTGCATACCCTCAGCCAGAGCGATAAAATGACTGATATGGGGCGTTTGCAAATGCGCCATCAGCGCCTCCTCGGACTCCCATTCCTCGCTAATCCAAACCACGCAGTCCTCGATGAGATCTATTGAAAATCCGTAATGAACGCAACCATTTTCCTGTCGCGTCAGGGGAACAATGATCTGCGCCGCAGCCAGATAAGATTCCCAAGAATCGCGATGCAATTGAATCCGTGCCGATACCACTGTTGTCATAGTACAATTCTCCAAAGGTAGCTCACGCCCCGACACCCAAAACTGTCGCCAACGAGCGCTATCAGATGATCGATCTAGGCTACTACAGTGCAGCGAATGGCCGCCGCTGCCCACCTCCTAAATAGTAGAGGTTACTGACGAGGCCGAAAATCAAAGATAATTCTACAAATAATAATACAATGCAATAAAGCAACAACTATGCGAGGGAATAACGCCGGTGAACGAACTCGATGAGTTAACAAAAATTACCCAGCGCACGCTTCAACTGAACCGCCAAGACAATCCTGAATCTGCGACCCACGCCAACCCGCCACCCAGTTGGAGTTATTCTGATGAGCGGCTATTCGCGTTAGAAAAGCGCGAGCTGTTTGGCCGCCACCCACTGCTGGTAGGCTTTAGTTGCGATATCGCCAAACCTGGCGACTTTTTTACGCTCGACGATCTCGACGTGCCAGTACTCATTACCCGCGACAATCAAGGGCAAGCCAATGCCCTGCTGAACATCTGCTCGCACCGAGCGGCGCGCTTAAAAGAGGGCACTGGCAATTCGCGAAGCATCAGCTGTCCCTATCATGCGTGGAATTTTGGCCTCGATGGCAAGCTGAAAAAAATCTTTAAAGAAGATAGCTTTGGCGCCGTCGACAAGTGTGACTACAATTTGCAAACGCTGCCGTGTATTGAAAAGCATGGCATGCTCTTTATCAGTCTCGACGCTGACGCAAAGCTAGACATCGACCAACACCTTGGCGATCTCGGCCCATGGTTGCAACTTTGGGAGCTTGAGCAGACAGCGTTCGTCGACGAGCACCAGTGGCATGCCGAGGGCAACTGGAAGCACGCCCTAGACAGTCTGTGCAGGGATTATCACGGCGCGCTTTTAAAGGGCTCCTCGACGCCACAAGCGGCGCTCGAAACTATCGCCGATGACGACCGCTTTGGGCCCAATCGCCAGCACCATCGGCTGACTTTTGCCAGTGATGCACTAGACACACTGCGCGCCAGCGACAGCGAAACATGGGCTGCGGAGACGCTGCACAACGTGCGGCGCGTGCACTTTTTATTTCCCAACATCAGTTTGTTAATTTCACCGCTAGCGGTCGAGCTATTTATTCTCTATCCGGGCTCAGAACCCGATCAGCACCTGATCCGCTATCGTTGTTACCGGCGACTCAATCCCGCCACGGCGGATTCAGGGCACGATGCGCAGGCGCATTTTGAGGCCATGCGAGAGCTGATAGTTCAGCACAGCCAGTCGCGCACCAACGACGACACAAGCGCCGGCATCGGGCCGATGATCGATACGCAGCGCGCCTGCCTGGCCGCTATCGGCGTCGACCCCGACAGCCCTGCTCGTCCCGACTAACACTCAACAACAGGCGTCGCAGCTAGATAATCTATGCGCCGCTCGATGGAATAACCGCGGACCCAAGCATCCGCATGATCGGTAACTAAGAAATAAACGGGTGCTTCGATCGGTACCGAAAGATCGACACCGAAACAAACCAAACCGCGGGCTAGAGCGGTATATTATTCCGACCACAGAGGAATCAGCGCATGAATGAACTCGAGGAACTTAAAAAGATCACCCACTACGTACTCGACCTGCATCAACGCGGCACCACCGATAGCGCCGATGCACCCTACCAACACCCCACCTGGACCTATACCGACGAACAGTTGTTCGAAAAAGAAAAGACCGAACTATTCGGCAAGCAGCCCTTGCTGGTCGGCTTTAGTTGCGAGCTGCGCGAACCGGGCGCGGTAATGACGTTTGCCGACTTAGAGGACATCGAAGTGCAATTGGTGCGCGCGGTCGATGGTCGGGCATACGCGTTACAAAATATTGACTCGGTTGCGGCAAAGGCGCTTGCCGGCGACCTAAACCTGTGCCCTAGCGGCGTGGTCAAACTGCCCTGCGATGAAAAGTACGGCATGCTCTATATTAGCCTAGATCCAACCGCAGAACTCAGCATTGACGAGCATATCGGCGATCTGCAGCCGTGGTTTGAATCTTGGAATCTCGACGATCTGCACTTTATCGGCGAGCACGTGTGGGACATGAAGAGCAACTGGAAATTGGCGCTCGACACGTTTTGCGAGGGCTACCACTTCGACATCTTGCACCGGGATTCGGTGGGCGATTTCTCACTCGGAAACATCTCCCAATACAAGCGCTTTGGCCCCGAACAACAACAACGCCACCATCGACTGACCTTCCCGAACAAACCGATCCTCGAGCTACGCGGCACCGACGATGCGGAGTGGGGCATGGAAATTCAGACGCACTTTCAACTGGTGCATTTTTTATTCCCCAACGTCAGTTTGCTGATCTCGCCGAGTGGGGTTGAGTTTTTTGCGCTCTATCCGGGCAAAAACGTCGGCGAGCACACCACCCGATATCGGTCATACTGGCGCGGTGATCTCGACCGCATTGGCTGGTCGGGGACCACTCCGCAAGAGAACTTCGAATTTATTGTCTTCGTGGTCGACAAAGAGGATTATTGGGTTAGCGGCAACGTCCAGAAAAGCTTAAATGCCAAGCGCAAACAGTTCTCCACTTTTGGTAAAAACGAACCGGCGCTGATCAATATGCACCGCAATTTTCTTACCTCGATGGGCATTGACCCGGATCGCAAAGCACCCCTAGAGCACGGTGAAGCTGCCAAGCTCGAAAAAATTGACTCCGACGCACCACAGACAACCACCGCCTAGCGGTGGTTCGCGACGCTGATGTTGTTGGCTAGCCAGTTCATTACTGGCTGGTTGATTTGTGCGTGGTTGAGGGGTGTCTCACTGCCTGGCCTGTAAACTGCCTGACCTATATATTGCCTGACCTATAGATTACCTGACTCATAAATTACCAGACCTAGTCATTGGCCGAGTTAGTGAGCGGTAAGCTGCTTTCTCAGCGCCGGCCAGCAACTTCTCAGTCGGCGGCAAGCAATCGATAATAAACAACAGCCGGTGACCCATAGCTGGTGCATAATCACTTGCAAAAAATAGCCGAGCGCCATGGCAGAGCACCGCACACCCATCGCTGAGTGCAGCAAGCCATCGTTGACCATGGTGAAATTTCCCGCAGTTGAGCAACCACGGTTGATGCAGACCCCAAAGAGCGTCTAGCTCTCGCTAACCGCAGAGCCATAAATCAGCTGTAACTGGTCGGTGATAAAGTTGAGCATTTTATCGACCCGCGCCTCTTTATTTTGCACCATGTGGCTGAGCGCCATTCCCTGAGTGGTAAACACCACTACATCGATCGCCAGATCCAGATACTCGCCCAGATCGGACCAATGGGGAAACATCGACTTGGCATGCTCGCGATACTGGTTCTCAAAATCGCGTTCCACCGGCGCCATAAACTCGGCGAGTTCTCGATCGGTTCTGGACGCCGCAAGAATCTCTTGATAAGCCGTAAATGACGGCAAATTGGCATAACGCCACGCCATCTGCACCGACTCATAAAACACCGCACGACTCAGCGCCCGATCCGGCACGTCGATATTTGCCATCAGCATGTCGTACTCTTGAAGGCGTTTTTTGTGTAGGTACTCGATGGCCGCTTGCAGGACCCGCAACCGCGAGGGAAAATGGTGCATCATGGCGCCGCGAGACACCTTGGCGTACTCGGCAATTTTGGCGGTAGTGGTATTTGAATAGCCGAGATCGATAAAGCAGTCGATGGCCGACTCCAAAATAGCCACCTGCATCATGGTGCTCTTTTCTGCCTGCCATCCGGCACTTTTTCTAGCGCCGTTTTTTGGCGAAGTTTCCAATTTACCCATGCTACCTATACTATCCTTAAGCCAATGTGAATAAGCCATTGCTGCGCGACAAAACGTCCGCCAACGATCCGCAGATGGTACTGTATTTCGGCCAAACATGCCATCTACCGGCCAAAACATACAGGATTGTTTTTTAAATGATAAAGGCTATAATCGACTCGATAACATAGAGATAAACCAATAGAAAGGGGTAAGCATGGCGCTTCAAGAAGAACAATTGTTAAATGCCTATCGAACGATGCGAACCATACGCGAATTTGAAGAGCGTGTGACCGTGGAGTTTGAACAGGGAGGTATTCCAGGGTTTGTTCATGTCTACGACGGGCAGGAGGCAGTCGCCACCGGCGCCTGCATGCACCTGACCAAAGACGACTACGTCGGCAGCACCCACCGCGGCCATGGCCATTGCATAGCCAAGGGCTGCGATGTCAAAGGTATGATGGCTGAAATCATGGGGCGCGCCACAGGTCTGTGCCGCGGCAAAGGTGGTTCGATGCATATCGCCGACATCGATCAAGGCATGCTCGGTGCCAATGCGATTGTCGGCGGTGCCCCACCACTGGCAATTGGCGCCGCACTGAGCGCGAAAACTCTCGGCACAAACAATGTATCGCTGAGCTTTACCGGCGACGGCGGTTCCAATCAGGGCACCGTATTCGAAGCCATGAACCTCGCCGTGGTACTGCAACTACCGACCATTTTTATGTATGAAAATAATGGCTACGGCGAGCATACTGGCGCTGCCTACGCGGTCGGCTCTGGCGATATAGCGGGCCGTGCAGAGGCCTTCGGCATGCCGGCACTGCGGGTCGACGGGCTGGACTTTTTCGCCGTCTATGCGGCGATGCAAGAAGCCGTCGAGCGCGCTAGAACCGGCGGTGGACCGTCCGCGATCGAAGCAAGCGCAGTGCGTTTTAACGGCCATTTTATCGGCGACCCGCAGCGCTATCGCGGCGACGGCGAACTGGAACGATTACGGCGCGATAGCGACTGCCTAAAAATCTTTACCAAACGCGTCATCAGTGAAAAACTGCTCAAGAAAAGCCAATTAAATGCCATCGATCGCGAGGTAGCGACACTCATCGATAGTGCCGTGGAAGAGGGTTTTGCCGCCCCATTCCCAGCGGAAAGCGAGCTTCTCACTGATGTATATAGCAACTACTAAACAGGGACATTCTGATGCCAATTAAAACAATAAGGCAAGCGATCAATGAGACCTTGCACAGCGAAATGCGTCGCGACGCAACGGTCGTGGTGATCGGCGAAGACGTCGCCGGCGGCGCGGGAACCGACGGCATCGATGATGCTGCTGGCGGTGTGTTTGGGCTCACCAAAGGACTAGTCGGTGAATTTGGTCGCGACCGCGTGATCGACACGCCCATCAGCGAGGCCGGGTTTATCGGCATGGCCGCAGGGGCTGCCTGCACGGGATTGAGGCCCGTGGTCGAACTGATGTTCTTTGACTTTATCGGCGTTTGCTTTGATCAGATCTACAACCAGATGGCAAAGTTTCGCTACATGTTTGGCGGTAAAACTGACACGCCGATCGTGGTTCGAGCGATGGTCGGTGCTGGCTTGCGCGCCGCAGCTCAGCACTCCAATATGCTCCATCCGCTGGTCGCCAGTGTGCCGGGGCTGAAAGTGGTAATGCCAA
>CAJIZO010000193.1 GCA_905181995.1 Flavobacteriaceae bacterium TMED48 | reverse complement strand
CTCCTAATAGACTGAACCACCAAGCTCGCGTTTCATGCGTAGGGCATGGCCCCTCGTGTGACCCCACACTGAGCGTTATTCACTTCACAGTCGGAGCCCACATGATAAAAAATCCATGGCCCAGTCAATCCATGAAGAATGATGTTTGTCCCTCATTTTTAGTATCCAGATCGTCAAATCTGCAGCTCAATGATCACCTTAAAGTGCGCTCAAAATTGCGTAATGCGGGCGTAATAGCTCAATTTAACGGATTTGAAAAACCTCCCCACAGACACTTATGACGTCTAAGACCCTTGTCGAATACGCCGCATTTTTTGTAGGCTAGTTGGTTCGTTTAATCGATCGGCGATCGACGCTAACATCAGATTTAGATAGGAATACAGCTAAACCGTTCATCACAAAAACCAAAAAACAAGTAGCTATAAGGATACATCATGCCTTTTGACAGGACTGAGTTACGCAAGCGCTTTATCAGACGATTCCCCACTGACCCGGAGTTTGTGCGCAATATTGAGGACATTGAAAAGATCGAACAGATTGCAGCCGATGAGCGCTTCCCTTGCCATTCTCCGAGTGAGGCCTTAGCGCTGACCAGCAGTTTTTTTCCCGATGAAATAGCCTTGACCTACCTGCCTGACGGCAGCGCATCCGATGATCCCATTCGATGGGACTATCGACAATACCAGCAAGAGGTCAATCGAGCGGCCAATGTATTTTATGATTTGGGATTGCAGCCGGATGAATCAGTCATTTTTTTATTGCCCAACGTACCCCAACTATTGTTCGGCCTGTGGGGAGCGCAACTAGCAGGCATCGCAGCGCCCATTAACCCCTACCTGGAAGTTGAGCACATAGCCAGCATTGCCAGATCTGCCAATGCGCGGATTTTAGTGACGCTGTCACCGACAGAACCGGGAGGTACCGAGCTGTGGAACAAGGCACTGTTGACGAAAAATGCAGTAGCTAGCTTGGAACACATCATAACCATCGGCGAGCGAGTTGCCGAAGATAGTATTAACTGGGCAACCGCAACCGAACACCAACCGGCAGATCAACTGATATTTGATCGCAACATCACGGGCCTCGAGGTCGCCTCATATTTTCATACTGGCGGCACCACAGGCGCGCCAAAACTTGCCCAGCACACGCACCGTAAACAAGTACTGAACGTGTGCCAGATGCAGTTAACCGGACCCAGAGGCCGAACCAGCAATGGCTTTACCGACTGCGATAAAATTCTCTGCACGCTCCCACTATTTCATGTAAATGCAGCGTTCGTTACCGCATTAAACACAATCATTGGCGCTGGAGAGTTGATTCTTGCCGGGCCCAATGGTTTTCGCAATCCGAAAATTATCGACGACTTCTGGCGCCTAGTCGAAAAATATAAGGTCACGTTTTTCGCTGCTGTACCGACCATTTACGCCACATTATTAGACCGGCCTACAGATGACTTTGACACCTCTAGCCTGATTAACTGCGGCTGCGGTGCGGCGCCGATGCCGGTGAGTTTGTTGGAAGACTTTGCCCAGCGAACGGGTGCCAACATTATGGAAGGCTACGGTATGACTGAGACCATTGCGGTTGCCACAACCCATTACTTTTTTGGCGATCGCAAGATCGGTTCAGTCGGCATGCGCATTCCCTACCAGAGCATTAGAGTCGCTAATATAGATGACGACGGCAACATCATCAAAGAGTGTGCCACCAACCAAATAGGGGCGATATTGCACTCAGGTATTAGCACCTTCCCCGGCTACAAGCAGCAGGACGCAAACCGAGGCGTATGGCCCGAAGAGCAGGTATTTAATAGTGGCGATATGGGCCGCTTGGATGAAGAGGGTTATTTATGGTTGGTAGGACGTGCCAAGGACTTAATTATTCGCGGTGGCCATAATATTGATCCGCTAGTTACAGAGGACGCACTCGCCACCCATCCTGCAGTCGAACTAGCCGCGGCGGTCGGTCAGCCCGACGTTTACGCTGGAGAGGTTCCAGTCGCCTTCGTACAGCTAGTCGAAGGAGCCACCGCGAGCGCCGAGGAATTAAAAATATTTGCCCGTGAGCATGTCGGCGAACGAGCAGCTGCACCCGTTGAAGTGATCATCTGTGATGCCCTACCGGTCACGGCTGTGGGGAAAATATACAAACCCGAACTGCGAAAAAGAGCGATTCAGAGCGCTTTTCGTGTAGCGTTAACCGAAGCGTTACCGGCTACTGAGTTTACCGTTCATATCGCCGACGACAAACGCTCGGGGATCAAGGTCATGCTCGAGGTGACTGGCGATACCATAACGCCCGATTTGAGCGCCCGATTGCAGGCAGCATTGCAGCATTTCACGCAAACCTGGCAGTTAATCGGGCCTGAAGAATAGATGTAGAAAATAGCGGTATAACCTCAGCAGGGATTTTTCCAGATGACCCAATTTAAGGAACAAGGCGGCGTATCCACCATGGATCCGCCCGCCTACAAGCGTTGGATAGCATCTCAAATGCTTAAAAACTACGTCAGTTTTTCGGCTACTGACAAACGGCGCGTTAAGGCTGAGAAATACCGCATACAGGCCCAACTACCCCACATTGTTGAATATTTTCACTACGTAAAAGATCCCTACAGTCATTTAGCTGGGCAAATTTTG
>CAJIZO010000192.1 GCA_905181995.1 Flavobacteriaceae bacterium TMED48 | reverse complement strand
GTTCTGATTTATGAGCCTCTGAGTTACGGGCCTCTCAGTTACGAGCCTCTGATTTACGAGCGTCTCAGTTACGGGCTATTAATTACGGGCTATCAATTACGGGCTATCAATTATGGGCTATCAATTACGGGCTATCAGCTATGGATTGTATTCACCGGAGCGCGCTGCATGCATCAGCCAGCACTTAGGGTTGGGGAATGTTCATTGATCTCGCACCGCGCGGCCGTCTACTGCGGTATGTCTGGGATCATGGGTGGGTTGTTGCTCTTTATGGGCGATATGTTGCTTTTCTATGCTCCGGTTGCGACCGATAAATTTGAGGTGATGGGCCATTTGCCGGCGTGGCGAATCGTTCTGAGCGGCCAGTCCGCGCTGCTCGCGGTGAGTTTTTACGTGCTCGCTTGCGGTCAAATTCAGTATGCTTTCGAGACGACAAAAAAATGGCTTCGGTGGACGGTTTGCGGCTCTTTTGTATTTATTATGCTGGCCTATGGTGTGGTGCATGGTGCCTTTATAGCCGTGGCTGTCGCGGCGCAGATTGCCGTCGATTTAGACCTGCCCGCTCAGGCTTTGAGCGATTTGGCGGTCACCAGTAATGACGCCATTAGACAACTGGTCTATCCGGTTTTTGGGCTATTTTCGGTGTTGTTTGTGGTCGCTGTGTGGACTCGTCAAACGGCCTATCCGAGATGGCTGGCACTGTGTAGTCCAGCGACTTTTTTCGTCGTGCGCGAGCCGCTGGTCAGTCGCCTGCCCGAAAACTTACAATCGGTGGTAGACGGTGGCTATTTGAACTTGATAATCGTGGTCTTTTTTACCTTGGCAAGCTCTGCTCTTTGGATAGCTCGGGAGTCAAAATAGACGTTGCTATAGGGCTTGGGATGGCGGGTTAGGGTGGCGCTTATTTCGGGCTTAGGCGAAGCCGGTGATTGCGTTGGTCGATGGCAAAGGTAAACATGCTTAAAAAATTCATTCCCAGCAGTCCATCGAAGTCATCGCCGCTGTGGGGATTGATGGCGATTTCTAGATCGGGCACCCTATACTCGCCGAGGCTTAAACTGGAAATCCGATAGAGTTGAGCGGTGACGGTTCCACCGGCGGTTCTAAGCTGTATGTCCTTGAGAAATGTCGCATCAATCTGCGATTCTATAGCCTTAAACATCGACTGCGACAGCGTGCAAATACTCGCTCCCGTATCGACTAATAGCGAGACCGGCATCGAGCTCGAGATCATCGCTTCGACGGTGTACTGATCACCATAGGGCAGCATGCTGATTTCAGTGGCCTGTTGCCGACGCTGTTCAATTTTTATCAACAAGCGCTCTGCGGCCTCCCGCCACTGTGGGTTGTCGAGCAGTGCCGAGGCGCCGCTGTAGGCAGCCGCCCAGGCACGCTGCTCAAATTGAGCGCGGGCCAAGTGCCATTGGGCGTGCGCAAATTCGCTATCCAGCGACAGCACCAGCGAGCACAGTTGCGCCATCTGCGACCAATCGCTGCGGTGCAGCGATTGGTTGATAACGCGCTGGCTCAACTCACGGGCTGCGGTGACTCGGTCGGCTTTGAGGTTGATATCAAACGTCCGGTACTGAGCGTCGTAAGCGAGCCTAATTGCTTCGCTTAGATCGCCACGCAGTTCGTGCAGCGAGATATTCAGGGCTAGAATAGCCATTTCATCGGGGTAGCTGGCGAGAAAAGTGTCGATTAACTGCCCAGCTGCGCTCAATTCGCCGCGTTTTAATTGGCGCTCTATAAAATCACGCGCCCGTGCTTGCAAGGCAATGAAATCGTTCGCCTCGGCCAACTCACGCTCGACAATCAGCGCTATGGCTTGTAAATAGTGGCCACTCTCTAATCGCCGCTGCATTTCGTCGACGGCGCCATGCAAGTTGTTTTGGTCTTCGCGCGCGCGCGCTGCGCGCGCCACTGGGTGGTTTGATCGATGGCTGTCGAGTTGCTCGAGAAGTTGTTCGTGGCGCAGATACAAGTACCCGTTGAGGGCCAGCGACAAAATCAATAAGATGAAATAGAGTGTGCGCACGGACGATCCTATCCTTGATGCGCCAATATGGTAACGGTAATTTACCCATGCCGCCAGTGGCGATTTATACGAGGGCGTGCAGCCGCACCGAGCTGGTGGACAGTCGCCGCTTGCTACTGCCAGCCAATTTTCCACAGGTGACGGTCTTTAAGGCTGCGCCAGTCGATGCTGTAGCGTCGATTGTTGATGGCGGCCTCTATTTGACAATCCACCACCCGCTGCTGCTCATCGTATTCGACCTCGACGACGGTAAAGTGTTTTTCTTGGTTACTCGGGGCGACCTTGGTCCAATGGCTATTAAGGAGTTTTTTGGGGTGTATCTGGCCGTTGTTCATAGGGATTTGTGCACTCGTTGCATTATTTACGCGTCGATTTAAAGTGACTTAAGAATGTCAGCGCGGACACATTGCAGTGCCCCTGAGGGGTAATCGCTGTTGAGTTCGCGATTGACAATGGCGCAGCTGAAATGGGCTTCTGCGAGATCGTCTTGGGCCAACAGGCAATCCTGGATACTGTCGAGATCGGTATGGGTCAAATGGGTCACTTGCTCGAGCTTGGCCCGACCTTCGATAATCGCTGGGCGCAATGCCAGATAGGCGGTATTCTCAGCTATCGCTAGTTGCTGGGAAATTTCGGCGACTGTGTTACCGGCAAAGAACAGTTTTTCAATGCTGTCTGCCTGTCCATCTGCGCCATCGTCAGGGTTCTCTCCATGCTGTTGAATAATCGCCAAGAAAGCGCCGCCATAACGCTGCATCTTGGCGGCCCCGACACCGTTGATGGCGAGCAACTGCCGCTCATTTTGGGGAAGGCAGCGCAGCATTTCAGCCAAAGTTGCATCGTGAAAAATGACATAGGGAGGTAGATTGGCGCTTTCAGCCAGCTCTTTGCGGCAGCGCCTCAAGGCCTCCCACAGGCCTTTTTCGGATTCTTTAACGCTCGTTTGATGCGCTGGTTTACGGCCCGGTTTGGCGACTTTGGCTAAGTTGTCTCGGCGCAGTTCAACTATTTCGTCGCCTTTTAAAACTGGGCGCGCCCGTTCGGTTAGTTGCAATGCGCCAAAACCATCGGCATCGACGGTCAATAAACCCCGAGCAATCATCTGTCGATAAACGCTCTGCCAACGCCGTGCATCGAGTTCTTTGCCGATGCCATAGGTGCTCAATTGCTGGTGACCATGCTGGCTGATTTTGGCATTTTCGGCACCGAGCAATATGTCGATTAGATGGACGACGCCAAACCGTTGGCCACTGCGAAACACGCAGGACAGGGCTTTTTGGACGACCTCCGTGGCCTCCCATGTCTGCACCGGAAAGAGACAAGTATCACAGTTGCCGCAATGGTCGGGAGCACGGTCGTCAAAGTACTGGAGGATCGCCTGGCGTCGACAACTGATGATTTCACATAGGCCGAGCATCGCATCCAGTTTGCTGCGCTCGTTGCGTTTGTGCTGCTCATCGCCCTCGCCATTGTCGAGCATTTGACGAAGTTTGATCACGTCCTGTAAACCATAGGTGAGCCAGGCGCTGGCAGGTTCACCGTCGCGACCTGCACGGCCAGTTTCCTGATAGTAGGCCTCGACGCTTTTTGGTAGGTCGAGGTGCGCGACAAATCGGACATTGGGTTTGTCTATGCCCATACCAAAGGCGATGGTTGCGACGATAATGATCTGTTCGTCGCGCAAAAACCGCCGTTGGTTGTGTTGCCTAACGCTGGCGCTCAAACCTGCATGGTAGGGCAGCGCGTTGAAACCTTGCTGGCAAAGCCAGTCAGCGGTTGCCTCGACTTTTTTACGCGATAGGCAATAGACAATGCCGGCATCGTCGGCATGATGCTGGCGGATAAAGTTCAATAACTGCTGGCGGGGATTGTGCTTTTCGGTGATTAAATAACGAATATTAGGGCGGTCGAAACCGCTGACAAAATTGCGTGCGCCACGCAGTTGTAATCGCAGGCTAATTTCCTCACGGGTTCTGCCGTCGGCGGTGGCTGTCAGGGCAATCCGCGGTACTTCTGGGAAATCTTCCGCCAACAGGCTTAGTTGCAGGTAGTCACTGCGAAAATCATGCCCCCACTGAGATACGCAGTGGGCTTCATCGATGGCAAATAAGCTGATCGGTAGGGATTGCAATAATTCACGCGTATAGCTCTGCACCAATCGCTCTGGCGCTATGTATAGAAGGTCGATATGGCCGTTGCGAAGATCGCTCTGAATGTCTCTCTGGCGCTTCATACAAACGCTGGAGTTGAGGTAGGCTGCGCGTATTCCGAGTTCTGTTAGCGCCTCGACTTGGTCCTGCATTAGCGCGATTAGGGGGGAAATAACGATGCCGATACCGGGGCGAATCAACGCGGGTATTTGGTAGCAGAGCGATTTGCCTCCGCCGGTGGGCATCAATACTAGAGCGTCGTGCCCAGCGACAAGGCAGTCGATAATTTCTGCCTGTTGATCGCGAAATTGATCGTAGCCAAAGGTCTCGTTGAGTATCGTGAGAGGACTGTTAAAGGTCATTGTGGACGCTCGATAAGACTACCGATTTAGGTGCTAGTGGGGCTGATTTTCAGTGCCAACATGAAACCGCCGCGCGGCGGGCATTATTGAGGATAATAGGCCGGCAAGGCAAGTTTTTACCGCTTTAAAGTCGCGGCGCATCATCGGTCGGTAAATGCACCGCCAATGGTCGCAGTTTGAATCTAAACAATACCGGAAAATGGTCAGATAGCTGACCAAATTCGGTCGCTATGCGACCATCGATGGGCGCGATAAATGCACGATTATAAAATATATAATCCAGTCGTTGGTCGGCAGCGCCTGAATTATAAGTGTTGACATAGTTGTCGATTGAAAACGCTGCAGCGCCGATGTTGGGTATGGCTAAAAGTTCGTGGATATGGGCATTCGCAGAGACTGGATCGCTGTTAAAGTCGCCCACCAATAAGGTCGGGAAGCGGGTGGAATAACGCTTGTAGAGCGCGATAACCTGTTGCAGTTGTCTTCCGCGAGTCGTCCGATCGTAGGACTCTAAGTGAACGTTGATGACCACCACTACCTGCTGGTCTAAGACGATATGGACGACTTGGGCCAGTCTGTCGAGGTAGAAGGCATCTCGATAGTATGGCGTCTCGGGGACGCGGTCTAGGATCACAGGCCGGTGTTTGATCATTGGATATTTGCTCAGCACCGATTGCCCGGAAACCACCCGTCCAAAGTGTACCGAGGGCATTCCGTAGGGAAAGGGAACGTAGTTAACGTCCCAGTTGACCGCTTGGGCGACGTGGTTGTAACCGAGTTTGGCAATTTCGTTTTGCTGGTTGACGTTGAACGACCGATCCGCTTGATAGTCGATTTCCTGAACAGCAAGAATGTCTGCGCCTAGCTCATCAAGACGCTGCTTTACGCTTTGCATATTCGCTTGTTGGAAGTCTGGATCGCGAACCACGGCGCGGTTATTGGTAAGACCGCTGAGGTAACCTATATTGTACGAGAGTAGGCTATAGACGTTGTCATCGGTTATCCGGGTAGGGTATCGATGGGCTAACATTGCGTATTTTTCGGCGTTTGACCAAGAGGGTGAAGAGGCCCAAATAAACCCCAGCCCACTCGCAATAATAACCGCGCACAGGGCTATAGCGATGGGTTTTAATGAACTATTTTGCATAGTTTTAGACCGATACAATCCAAGCTCCGCGCGTCTATCGAATCGGCGAGGCTGTCGCCAGGCGCAAAGCTTGGGCCATGCCTCGATCAACCCTAGTTCGATTCTTCGATCGCTTACAAACGTCAGTGGTTGCTATACTGTACGCAGCAGCAGCCGCGAAGGCTCAAGGATTGATCCAGGCGGTTATTTATCGGCTGTCTGCAGTGAGCGGGCGTCTATGGCAGGCGCTGCGTACAGAGTGTAACCCAGTGGTTTGGAGGAGATATGGATAGCTGTTTCGCAATAGCGGTTAATTTGCGCAAGCTGGCAGCTGTGGCTCTCTTGGCGGTACTGCAAACGGGCTGCGCAGGTACCGTTATTGGTGCGGCGACAGATACCGTGGTCGAGGTGGCTAAGGTGCCGGGTAAACTGACGGATGCGGCCATCGCGGTGGTCAAAGTGCCATTAAAAGTGGCCGACGCGGCGATCGAAGTCGCGACTGTGCCAATCAGAGTGGCCGATACGGTGATTGAAATCGTCAAGGTGCCGGGCAGAGTCGTCGATGCTGTCGCCAGTCTCCCAGCCCCCATTGGCGAGCGAACAGTTAAGCGAACAGTTAAGCGAACAGTCGATGCGTTAGATACCGATTTACCGCCACCGCGGTGATTTTCTTGCTTTAATCTTTAACTTTTAGATAGCGTATTTCGCCAAATTGTACGGGTTTTTGTTGCATCCGAGACAAACTTGAATTAAATTCAACTGGG
>CAJIZO010000191.1 GCA_905181995.1 Flavobacteriaceae bacterium TMED48 | reverse complement strand
CACCCTCGATCACCGGCGTCATCAACAACCCCTCAGTGGTACCGCAATCAACCTCGGTCACCACCACGTCCTGAGCAACGTCCACCAAACGGCGCGTTAGGTAGCCTGAATTGGCGGTTTTAAGCGCGGTATCAGCCAAGCCTTTGCGCGCGCCGTGGGTAGAGATAAAGTACTGCAGTACGTTCAGACCCTCGCGGAAGTTTGCGGTAATCGGCGTCTCGATAATCGATCCGTCCGGCCGCGCCATCAGTCCACGCATTCCGGCCAACTGCCGAATTTGAGCGGGTGAACCTCGGGCCCCAGAGTCGGCCATGATAAACACCGAATTGAACGAATCTTGCTGTTCCTCTTCGCCGTCGCGATTAATCACCATCTCGGTACTGATGCCTTTCATCATCGATTTGGCAACGCGATCGTTGGCCTGCGACCAAATATCGATAACCTTGTTGTACTTCTCACCTTGGGTGACCAAACCGGACGCAAATTGCGTTTCAATTTCGCGCACCTGATCGTCAGCAGCACCGATAATTTCATGCTTGTCGTCGGGAATAACAAAGTCGTTGACGCCAATAGAGGCACCCGAGCGGGTCGAGAAATCAAACCCGGTATACATCAATTGGTCGGCAAAAATAACCGTTTCCTTGAGGCCCACGCGTCGATAGCACTCGTTAATCACCGACGAAATCGCCTTTTTCACCATCGGCTTATTGACCAGACTAAAAGGCACGCCCTGCGGCGTGATATCCCAAAGCAGGGCACGCCCCACCGTGGTGTCGGCAATCCGGCGATCTTCAGACCGCTCACCGGTCTCTTCGTCATACAGCACTTCGGTAATACGCAGCTTGACGCGCGCCTGCAAATCGACAAGATCGGTGTAGTAGGCTCGCGAGACTTCACGGACATCGGAAAAAACCATGCCTTCGCCGCGCGCATTGACGCGGTCCCGGGTCATGTAATAGAGCCCCAACACCACGTCCTGCGAAGGAACAATAATCGGCTCCCCCGAGGCAGGAGAGAGAATGTTGTTGGTCGACATCATCAGCGCTCGCGCTTCCATTTGCGCTTCGATGGTCAATGGCACGTGCACCGCCATCTGGTCACCGTCGAAGTCGGCGTTGTATGCGGCGCACACCAAGGGGTGAAGGTTGATCGCCTTGCCCTCAATTAAAACCGGTTCAAACGCTTGGATACCCAGACGGTGAAGCGTCGGCGCCCGATTCAGCAGCACCGGGTGTTCGCGAATTACCTCGTCGAGTATATCCCAGACGACCGACTCTTCGCGCTCGACCATCTTTTTCGCAGCCTTGATGGTGGTTGCCAAACCGCGCAACTCCAGCTTGCTGAAGATAAACGGCTTGAATAATTCCAACGCCATACGCTTTGGCAAACCGCACTGGTGTAGACGCAAGGTTGGGCCCACAACGATCACCGAGCGACCCGAATAGTCGACCCGCTTACCCAGTAAATTTTGACGGAAACGACCCTGCTTGCCCTTGATCATGTCGGCCAGCGATTTTAGCGGCCGCTTGTTGGAGCCGGTGATGGCACGTCCGCGCCGACCGTTATCGAGAAGGGCGTCGACCGATTCTTGAAGCATGCGCTTTTCATTGCGCACAATGATGTCCGGCGCGCTGAGTTCGAGTAAGCGCTTTAACCGGTTGTTACGGTTGATCACCCGACGGTACAGATCGTTGAGATCCGAGGTCGCAAAGCGGCCCCCATCCAACGGCACCAGCGGCCGCAAATCTGGCGGTAAAACCGGCAGTGACTTCAAAATCATCCACTCGGGCTTATTGCCAGATCCATGAAACGCCTCGAGTAGCTTGAGACGCTTAGAAAATTTCTTAATCTTGGTTTCTGAACGCGTGTTGGGTATCTCTTCACGGATGCTGGCAATCTCTTCATCCAGATTGATCTCGCGAAGCAGCGACTGAATCGCCTCGGCACCCATGGTGGCGACAAACTCATCACCGAACTCCTCGAGCGCTTCGAAATATTCATCATCGGTCAGTAATTGACCCTTCTCAAGCGTCGTTAGCCCCGGTTCGGTCACCACAAAGGACTCAAAATACAGCACCCTCTCGATCTCGCGAAGGGTCATATCGAGCATTAAACCAATCCGCGACGGCAGCGATTTCAAAAACCAAATGTGCGCCACCGGACAGGCCAGTTCAATGTGCCCCATACGTTCGCGGCGTACCTTGGTAAGGGTGACCTCTACGCCACACTTCTCGCAGACGATGCCGCGGTGCTTCATGCGCTTGTACTTGCCACACAGGCACTCATAATCTTTCACAGGGCCAAAAATTTTCGCGCAAAACAATCCTTCACGCTCGGGCTTAAAAGTACGGTAATTAATGGTCTCGGGTTTTTTGACCTCGCCAAAAGACCACGAACGGATCATTTCTGGCGATGCGAGACTGATGCGAAGATTATCAAATTCGCTGTTTTGATCCTGTTGCTTGAGTAGATTGACTAAGTCTTTCAAGACTCTTCCTCCAGTTGCTTAATGGGCATGGGCGGCATCGCCGCCCCTACTGTCAGTGTGCTCGCTATTCGTGTTCCAACTCGATGTTGATACCCAGGGAGCGGATTTCCTTGACCAAAACGTTAAACGACTCTGGCATACCGGGCTCCATGCGATGATCGCCATCGACAATGTTTTTGTACATCTTGGTTCGGCCTGCGACATCGTCCGACTTCACCGTCAACATTTCCTGCAAAGTGTAAGCCGCGCCATAAGCCTCAAGCGCCCAGACTTCCATCTCTCCAAAGCGCTGACCACCAAACTGCGCCTTGCCACCTAACGGCTGCTGAGTGACTAAACTATATGAGCCCGTTGAGCGCGCATGCATTTTGTCATCCACCAAGTGATTTAGCTTGAGTACATACATGTACCCCACGGTCACAGGGCGGTCGAACTTGTCGCCGGACCGACCGTCGTAGAGCGTGCATTGCCCGCTTTCCGACAGATCTGCCAATTTCAGCAACTTTTTCAATTCGACTTCACTGGCACCGTCAAACACCGGCGTTGCAATCGGCACACCGCGACGTAGATTAGAAGCCAGTTCCAGCACTTCCGCATCAGTTAGCTCAGCCAGATCGACCCCGTAGACAGTATCACCGACATCGTATATCTCCTGAAGGAAACTACGCAACTCGGCGACCTTGGCCTGCGCGCGCAACATGTCATTGATCTTAACACCCAGCCCTTTGGCAGCCATGCCCATGTGCGTTTCGAGTATCTGACCGACGTTCATCCGCGACGGCACACCGAGCGGGTTAAGCACGATATCCACCGGCACGCCGTTCTCGTCATAGGGCATGTCCTCGACCGGTTTAATCACCGAGATGACCCCTTTGTTACCGTGGCGACCGGCCATTTTATCGCCGGGTTGAATGCGTCGGCGCACCGCTAAATACACCTTGACGGTTTTCAGTACGCCCGGCGCAAGATCGTCGCCACTTTGTAACTTGCGCTTCTTTTCGTCAAAGCGTTCATCGAGAACTTGGCGACGCTCATCGAGTTGCGCCTGCGCGGATGCCACTTGCTCATTTAATGCGGCATCCTGCATACGCAATTCAAACCAATCCGAGGTCGCATAATCCGCCACCGCGGCGGCCGTTAGGGCGTCGCCCCTAGCCAGACCGAGCGCCTTGACCACCGATGCACCATCGATCGCTGAAAACAACCGCCCGAGGGTGGCGTTCTCGACGATTCGATACTCGTCGTTAAGATCCTTGCGGAACTGTTTTAACTCGGCGTTCTCAATGTCCAGCGAGCGCTGATCTTTGTCCAACCCATCGCGGGTAAAGACCTGCACATCGATGACTGTACCTTTGGTGCTAGTGGGCACGCGCAGAGAGGTATCTTTTACGTCTGAGGCTTTTTCGCCAAAGATCGCACGTAGCAGCTTTTCTTCCGGCGTCAACTGGGTCTCGCCCTTGGGCGTGACCTTACCGACCAGAATATCGCCGGCGGCGACTTCGGCACCAATGTGCACGATACCCGACTCGTCGAGACGCGCTAGAGCAACCTCACCGACGTTTGGAATGTCTGCGGTAATGTCTTCAGAGCCCAGCTTGGTATCGCGTGCCACGCAGGTCAGTTCCTGAATGTGGATGGTGGTAAAACGATCCTCCTGCACCACCCGCTCGGAGATAAGGATCGAATCTTCAAAGTTGTAACCATTCCAGGGCATAAATGCAATGCGCATATTTTGCCCAAGCGCCAACTCCCCAAGATCCACTGAGGGGCCATCGGCGAGTACGTCGCCTCGGGCAATGAGATCACCCTGAACCACAATAGGCCGCTGATTAATGCAGGTATTTTGGTTTGATCGGGTGTACTTGGTGAGGTTGTAAATATCTACACCCGCCTCGCCAGTAGCAGTTTCATCATCACTGACTCTGACTACGATGCGGCCAGCATCCACGCTTTCAATCACACCACCGCGCAATGCCACCTTGCAGACCCCGGAATCGCTGGCTACGGTACGTTCAATACCGGTACCAACCAACGGCGCTTCAGCTTTCAGCGTAGGTACCGCCTGACGTTGCATGTTCGATCCCATCAAGGCACGGTTGGCATCATCGTGTTCCAAGAACGGAATCAGCGACGCCGCTACCGACACCACCTGATGCGGCGAGACATCCATATAATCGATGCCACCCGGCGCTTTAACGGTAAATTCATTCTGATGGCGCACGGTAACCAGATCTTCGACAAACTTATTGTCACCATCCAGTACCGACGACGCCTGGGCAATAACATACTGGGCTTCATTGATCGCCGAGAGGTATTCGATCTGGTCGGTGACCTTGTCGTCCACCACCTTGCGATAGGGCGTCTCGATAAAGCCGTAGTTGTTGGTCCGAGCATAAGTCGCAAGAGAGTTAATCAGGCCGATATTCGGCCCTTCCGGCGTCTCGATCGGACACACGCGTCCGTAGTGGGTCGGATGCACGTCGCGGACTTCAAAACCTGCGCGCTCGCGAGTCAAACCCCCTGGGCCAAGCGCAGAGACGCGGCGTTTGTGGGTAATTTCAGACAGCGGATTGTTTTGATCCATAAACTGCGACAACTGGCTGGAACCAAAGAACTCTTTCATGGCCGCCGCTACCGGTTTAGCGTTCACCAGATCCTGCGGCATCAAGCCTTCCGACTCGGCCACGCCGAGACGCTCCTTGACAGCGCGCTCAACGCGCACCAAACCGACCCGAAACTGGTTTTCAGCCATTTCACCGACCGAACGGATACGCCGATTTCCAAGGTGATCGATATCGTCGACAGTACCCTTACCGTTGCGGATGTTGATCAACATTTTCATCACATCGGCAATGTCAGTGCTGTCGCTGTACTCCTCCAGCAACTCTTTCGCTTCGTCGGTCTTTTGCATCGAGAAATAGCGTTTATCAAACAGCACGCCTGCACCCTGCTCGGCATCGCGACCCAACCGACGGTTGAATTTCATCCGTCCTACTGCAGACAAATCATAGCGCTCGATGTTAAAGAACAAGTTATAAAATAAGTTTTCCGCAGACTCTTTGGTCGGTGGTTCGCCCGGACGCATCATGCGATAGATTTCTACCAACGCCTCGAGTTGGGTGCGCGACGGATCGGTACGCAGGGTGTCCGAGATAAACGGCCCGCAGTCGAGGTCGTTAGTGTAGAGCGTTTCAATCTTGTCGATTCCCGCTTCCATCAGCGTCTGCAGCGACTCAGCAGTGATCTCGCTGTTACATTCGAACAACAGTTCACCGCTTTTGGGATCGGCAATGTCGCGCGCCAGCGCACGACCCAGAAGGTACTCTTCCGGCACTTCCAAGGTCGATACCTTGTCCTTTTCCAACTGACGAATGTGCCGTGCAGTGATGCGGCGACCTTTTTGCACCACCACATCGCCACTGTTATCTTTGATTTCAAAGACCGCGATCTCACCACGCAAGCGCTCGGGATCGAGATCTAAAGAAAAGACGTTATTTTTGTAGTTAAACACGCTCGAATCAAAAAACGTGTCGAGGATTTCTTCGCTTGAGTAACCCAGTGCGCGCAATAAGATCGTCGCCGGCAGCTTGCGTCGTCGATCGATACGGACGTACAGCAAGTCTTTTGGATCAAATTCAAAATCCAACCAAGAGCCGCGATAGGGAATCACTCGCGCGGTGTACAACAGCTTGCCGGAGGAGTGAGTCTTGCCCTTATCGTGGTCAAAAATCACGCCGGGAGAACGATGTAACTGAGAGACAATAACACGCTCGGTGCCATTGATGATAAATGTGCCATTATCGGTCATCAGCGGAATTTCACCGAGATAGACCTCCTGCTCTTTAATGTCTTTGATCGCTTTGTTGGTCGATTCCTTGTCGTAAATCACCAACCGGACTCGGACCCGCAAAGGCACCGAATAGGTCACACCGCGGAGTTTGCACTCCTCGACATCGAAGGCAGGCTTACCCAACACATAGTCGACATACTCGAGCGCCGCATAGCCGGCATAGCCAACAATCGGAAAAATCGAGTTTAGAGCCGCGTGCAAGCCGGTATTCTGTCGATCGCCGACAGCCACACCCACCTGCGTAAAGTTCTTATAAGAATCGAGCTGAATTGCCAACAAATAGGGTAAATCCATCACATTTGGCAACTTGCCAAAACTTTTGCGGATTCTTTTCTTCTCAGTGAAGGAGTATGCCATCTGTGTTCCTCGAGATTATCTTATTGGGAAACTATCAATCTGAAAACCGTTCTCAGGTTATCTCTGCCGCCGGATGCAGCAGCGGGTTGAAGGGCACAGCCCTTCAACCCAACTAGGCGAAACGCGTCGAACGACCTACTTGAGTTCGACGCTGGCGCCAGCTTCTTCCAACTGCTTTTTAGCGTCTTCGGCATCATCTTTCGACACGCCTTCTTTGACGCTCGATGGAGCACCGTCGACAATACCTTTGGCCTCTTTCAGACCGAGACCTGTGATCGCGCGGACAGCCTTGATCACGTTGACCTTCTTGTCGCCGACAGCGGTCAACACGACGTCGAACTCGGTCTGCTCAACAGCGGCAGCTTCGCCACCGGCTGCTGGTGCTGCAGCAACCGCTACAGCTGCCTGCGCCGAAACGCCAAACTTTTCTTCCATAGCACTGACCAGCGCGACAACATCCATTACGCTCATCTCGGCAATTGCATTCAAAATATCTTCTTGTGATAGGGCCATTATGGGCCTCCTTAATTGTCTAATTTAACCGCAGTCAGCTAAGCCGCCTGCTCTTTTTGGTCGCGAATTGCTGCCACTACACGGGTCGCCTTGGTCGGCACTTCATTGAACGTGCGAACCAATTTGGTGATAGGGGCTAATGTCACCGATGCCAACATACCCAGCGCCTGATCCAGCGTAGGCAAGGTGGCGAGCACATCGATTTGTGCGCTTTCGAGAAGCTGTCCACTTACAGACAACGCTTTGACTTCAAAGTTTTCATTATCTTTTGAAAAGTCTTTAAAAAGTCGAGCGGCTGCTCCAGGATCCTCCATCGAAAAACCGAACAGCGAGGGACCGACAAGAATATCGTCGACACAGGCATATTCGGTCTGTGCAAAAGCGCGCTTGGCCAGCGTGTTGCGGATAACGCGTATTTGCACGTTCTCCTCTCTCGCCTTGGCGCGCAATGCCGTCATGTCGGTGACATCGACACCACGGGCGTCGGCGATAACCAGCGACAACGATTGTTCTGCGGTCGCCTGCACCTCAGCCACTATGGCTTTTTTATCATCGAGATTTAATGGCATAACATTTATCCATATTTGACCTCTGTTTAAATTGCGATCAAGCGATCACAATCCCCAAAGTGAAATGCAACAAGGCCATTCAGCCGAGTTCCGGGTTCACTATCTGCGCAGGCGCTGGACACCATCCCAACATTCATTAAACCCTTGCGGGCACCTGCGGTCTTTGACAGTCAACGCGCACCGAAAGCGCGCGCGACCCCAAAGTTGTTGCCTCGGCTTACACCGAGAATTCTGTTAAATCTCCAGCGACGCCTTATCGATAACCAGACCGGGGCCCATGGTCGACGACAGGGTAATTTTTTGCAGGTAGATGCCCTTGGCCGAGGCCGGCTTGGACTTAGCCAAGTCGACCATCAACGCCTCAAGATTGCCTTTCAGCGCCGCAACGTCGAATGACAAGATCCCGATACCGCCGTGAACGATGCCATTTTTGTCAGCGCGAAAGCGAACCTGCCCGGACTTGGCGTTCTTCACTGCGGTGGCTACGTCTGGCGTAACGGTGCCTGACTTAGGATTCGGCATCAGTCCTCTAGGACCGAGCACCTTGCCCAGCATACCGACAACACGCATCGCGTCTGGCGCAGCAATAACCACGTCAAAATTGAGATTTCCGGCCTTGATATCAGCCGCAAGCTCGTCCATTCCGACCAGCTCGGCGCCCGCAGCAGTTGCCGCGTCGGCCGCATCTCCCTGAGCAAAGACGCAGACCCGAACGTGCTTGCCAGTACCATTGGGCAGAGTGGTCGCACCGCGCACTACCTGATCGGATTTACGTGGGTCGATGCCCAAATTGATAGCCACGTCGACGGTTTCGGTAAACTTGACCGTCGAGAGTTCCTTCAACAGTCCAACTGCCTCATCGACCGCGTAGAGTTTTCCAGCGTCTATTTTTTCATTAATCGCGCGGCGGCGTTTGGTTAACTTGGCCATTTACACACCCTCCGTATCGAGTCCCATGGAGCGCGCAGATCCTGCAATCGTGCGCACTGCCGCATCCATATCCGCCGCGGTTAGATCCGGCGTTTTAATATTGACAATCTCCTCGAGCTGCGCCCGAGTCACAGTGCCAACCTTTTTGCTGTTTGGTTCACCACTGCCGCTCTTGATACCAGCCACTTTCTTAAGCAAAAAAGATGCCGGCGGGGTTTTCATCTCGAACGTAAAGCTGCGGTCAGAGTACACAGTGATCACCACCGGCACCGGCGCGCCGGCATCGACATTTTGCGTCTGGGCGTTGAAGCCCTTGCAAAATTCCATGATATTGACACCGTGCTGACCCAGAGCGGGTCCAACCGGCGGGCTTGGATTAGCCTGTCCGGCGGGCACCTGTAACTTGATGTAGGCCTGTACTTTTTTAGCCATTTTTTCTCTCCACTAGTGGGTATTAGCGCCTCCCGAGACACCCATAGTGCGCTCGATCTTCAGCTCCCCGGCGTATCGGCCCTATTGCCAATGCACCATTATATTGTGCCGCATGTTGTGCCGCTTGAAGCCTCTGCTAGGCTTTCTCTACCTGCACGAACTCTAACTCCACCGGCGTTGATCGACCAAAGATCGAGACCGCCACGCGCAGCTTACTCTTGGCATAATTGACCTCTTCGACCACGCCGTTAAAGTCGTTAAATGGCCCATCACAAACACGCACCGTCTCACCCGGCTCAAACATCGTCTTCGGCCTAGGCGCTTCCTCGGAGTCATGCATGCGCCGAAGAATCAAATCTGCTTCTTTATCGCTTATTGGCGCGGGTTTGTCGGCCTTACCACCGATAAAACCCATCACCCGAGGCGTTTCTTTAACCAGGTGCCAGGTATCGTCATCGAGGTCCATTTGGACTAGCACGTAACCGGGAAAGAACATCCGCTCGCTGGTGCGCTTCTGACCATCGCGCATCTCTACGACTTCTTCGGTCGGCACCAAGATTTCGCCAAAGCGATCTTCCAAACCGTGCATTTGCAAACGGTCTTGGAGCGCTAAAGCGACCTTTTTTTCATAACCCGAAT
>CAJIZO010000190.1 GCA_905181995.1 Flavobacteriaceae bacterium TMED48 | reverse complement strand
ACCGCCAGATAAGTCTCATTCCGCGCGATCGCCAGAGTTTCAGCGACCCGGCCAGAGTTTCAGCGATCCGGCCATTGCAATGCCAATTACTATATTTAGCATAGACGATAAAATCCTAAGCCCGTGTGAACCAGTTTGCATTCCTGAAAAGTCTATTAAATTCGCTGAATAAAATACGCGAAAAGCATGACGGGGTATGGCAAGTCATTACGCCCCTTAAACGCATGTGCCATTCCCTCGGGAGATCGCTGGGGTAACGGGTAACGATTTGGTGATATTAGTTTTCGGGTGGCTCTGATGTCGACAATCCAATCCCGTCCGCACTCACCGACGCGCGCTCGTCCCGCGTCAACCACCTTGAACAATGGCACGAGTGTGCAGACTTTTAAAAAACAATACCAAAGGCCTCGATCGGTGACATGCGTCAGTCTCCAATCCAGACCAATGCTGTGCCCGTCGCGAAATCCAAACCATCAACAAGACCCACAGCATTACGCATTGTCTTGGCTTAACCCACCTCGGTATCTGCGCCGGTTGCCACAGTTACGCGGGCCATCTAATAGGTCCGCCAGTGCAGGTCATTCAAGCGCTCTATCGAGATAACCCCGAAGGGCTCGCCGACTACATCGACGCACCGGTAAAGCGGCGGTCCGACTTTCCAAAAATCCCGCCATAAAATTATCTCGATGGTGAAACCCAATGGGCGGTAGCGCAGTATATGCTAGACATTAAAGGCTAAATCAAACCAGCCACGAACGGCCCGACAGGGCCACCAAAGAGGCGCGTATCAAGCGCCGTGGCAACGCGTGTATTGAGGCGTGTATCTACCAGCAAAGATCCTTGCCCGCAATATCGATTAACGGTCTATACTTGGCCACGTTGGGTATCTTTTAAAGTCAATAACAAAAGAGGCAAGCAATGAAGCGATGGCGCGGTTGGGGAATGGAAAATGATGCGGTACCGGTCGAGGTCAAATCGAGCTTGCGCAATTTGCTCGAGATGCTGGTGGGCAGTCCAACGCCACTGCCAATGGTTACCCTGGACGAGGTGATCGCGCAGGTGCCGGCATCGCGGCTTGGCGATCACCCACTGATCGACATCTCGCCCGAGGCCCGCGTTCGCCATGCCCGCGGCCAGAGCCTACCGGATTGGCTAGCGATGCGCAGCGGCGACGTTGGAGTGTTCCCCGATGGCGTGGCAACCCCCAACAGCGCCGAAAGGTGCGCCAGTTACTCGACTATGCCGAGGCGCAGAATATTGCGGTGATCCCCTATGGCGGCGGCACCTCAGTAGTCGGACACATCAACCCAGATGCCGACGAGCGCGCCCTGCTGACCATCGACATGGTCGACTTTGACGAGCTCCTGCGCGTCGATCGCGACAGCCTACTGGCAACGTTTGGCGCCGGTGCCACCGGGCCACGCATCGAGGCACAGTTGCAGCAGCATGGTTATACCCTTGGCCACTACCCGCAGTCGTGGGAATTTTCTACCGCTGGCGGTTGGGTTGCGAGTCGCTCAAGCGGTCAGCAATCTCTGCATTACGGTCGCATAGAACAGTTGTTTGCCGGTGGCCGAATGGAGACCATGGCTGGCAGGCTGGATATTCCGACCCTGCCGGCCTCCTCGGCAGGGCCGGATATTCGGGAGATGGTGCTCGGCTCCGAAGGCCGCATGGGGATTATTACCGAAGTTGCACTGAGAGTCTCGCCACAACCCGAGGAAGAACATTTTAAAGTGGTGTTTTTAAGCTCGTGGGAGGCCGGCTTAAAGCTCGCCATGGCGCTAGTGCATGGGCGAGTGGCGCTGTCGATGCTGCGGCTCAGCAATCCACTGGAAACTGCCAGCTTACTGGCCATGGGCCAGGGCGAGAAACCCGATGGCGTCGGCATGGGCCACGTTATGCTCACCCTCGCCGCCACTGGCTCGGCGCAACAGTGCCTTGCCAACCTTGGCATAGCACATCAGATGTGCGCTAGCCACGGCGCTATTGAGGACACCCAAGGCCTCGGCGAACACTGGAACGAGGGCCGCTTTCATGCGCCCTACTTGCGCGATCCGCTCGGCGATGCCGGTTATGCGGTCGACACCATGGAGACCGCGGTAGATTGGTCATCGGTAGCCGATACTGCCGAGCGCGTAGAGCGTGCTATTAGCACTGCGCTGGCCGACGAGGGCGAACGCGTGCTGGCGTATACTCATCTATCGCATGTCTATCGGCAGGGCTCGAGCATCTATACCACCTATGTATTCAGACCCGGCGCGAGCTATGCCGAAGCGCTGCAACGCTGGCACAAAATAAAGGCCGCTGGCGCCAGCGAAATCGTCGCCTGTGGCGGCACCATCAGTCATCAACACGGCGTCGGCAGAGATCACCGCGACTATCTCGAAGCTGAAAAAGGCGCGCTGGGCATGGCCGCCATCGACCAACTGTGCAAGCTGTTTGACCCCCGCGGTCAGATGAATCCCGGCGCGCTACTCCCCGACCTGTCGACCTCAAATGAGCGTTAGCAGCAGCTCTTTTCCCGGCCGCAACGATTTTTTTGACGGCCTGCGTAACGGCGGCCCCAGCGAATGGGATGTGATCGTGATCGGCGGTGGTATCACCGGCGCTGGGGTATTGCGCGAGGCGTCGCGCCGCGGTTATCGGTGCCTATTGTTAGAACAGCAAGATTTCACCTGGGGCACCTCTAGCCGCTCGTCAAAAATGATTCATGGCGGGTTGCGCTATCTGGCGTCTGGCGACTGGGCCCTGACCCGCGACTCGCTGCAAGAACGCGAACGCCTGCTCGACGAAGTGCCGGGGCTGGTCGAGCGCATCGACTACTACCTCACGCTGGTGCGCCACCAGTGGCCGGGGCGCTGGGCGGTATGGTTTTTACTCACCGCATACGACATTTTGGCGCGCATTAACGACCGACAGTTTTGCTCCGTGGCCAGCCTCAAAGCGCGCTTTAGTGGGCTCGACAACGACAAGATCAGCGGTGCATACCGCTATACCGATGCCATGACCGATGACTCGAGACTGGTCTTGCGACTGTTGCAGGAGAGCATCGCCAACGGCGCCAGCGCGCTCAATTATACGCAGGTAAAAGACCTATTCATCGACAACGACGAGGTCTGTGGTGTGATTGTGCAGGACCCAAAAACTGACGCGCTGGTGACGCTGCGCGCCGCGAGCGTCGTCAGCGCGACCGGCGCCTGGGCAGATCGCCTGCGCAACCGCGTCAACTCAGAAACGCGGATTCGCCCGCTGCGTGGCAGCCACCTCGTCATTCCCGCAGCGCGTATTCCGGTCAGCGATGTATTTACCTTTTTTCATCCCGTGGACAGGCGCGGCGTTTACGTCTACCCATGGGAGGGCTGCACGGTGATCGGCACTACCGATCTCGATCACGCCGAGGATTTAGACATCGAGGCCTCTATTTCGCAGGCCGAGATCGACTATTTATGCGCCGGCTACAACAACCAATTCCCCAGCCAGCCGTTGACCCGAGAGGATATTGTTTCAAGCTGGGCTGGAGTTCGCCCAGTCATCGGTTCAGAGCGTTCAAAAGACCCTTCCAAAGAGCGCCGCGATCATGCGATTTGGTCCGACAAAGGTCTGATCACCGCCAGCGGCGGGAAATTAACCACCTTTCGGTTGATTGCCATCGACGTCCTCAACGCCGCTAGCGAGCGATTGCCCAGCGCGCCGCGCATCGCCGAGGAGCGTTTCTTCGATGCGCCCATTATTAGCCCCGAGGCGCTGCTGCCCAGCGCTCCGGCTCGCGCCCAAGTCCTCATCGGCCGCTATGGCCAATGCGCCGAGTCGGTGCTAAATATCAGCCACCGTGCATCTGGGCTGAAAGACGACGCCCCAGCCGCGTCAAACGAGGCGACCGAAACCGCAGAAGACCCGAGGGCGTTGCTCGGCACCTCGACCTACAGTCTGGTAGAGTGCCGCTGGGCGGCGCGCCACGAGGCGGTCGAGCATCTCGACGACCTGTTACTTCGCCGCACCCGGTTGGGCATGGTACTGCCCGACGCCGGCGCGCAATTATTCCCTTCGCTGCAGCGTATTTGCCAACAGGAGCTCGGCTGGGATGCCGCGCGTTGGGAGACTGAATTACAGCGCTATCTATCCATCTACCAACGTTTTTACAGCCTGCCAGAGCCGCGCAATGACACCGCCGCCTAAAGGGTATCTGCTGAGTATCGACAACGGCACCCAGAGCGTTCGCGCTATGCTATTTGATAGCCGGGGCGAATTGTTGGCTAAGCACAGCATCGCGCTAGATCCGTACTTCTCTACCCAACCGGGTTGGGCCGAACAGCGGGCCGAGTACTTTTGGCAGTCGCTATGCGATGCCTGCCAGGGGTTGTGGCCGCAACTGGAGATTGCTCGCAAACAGATTACAGCGGTGTCGGTAACCACCCAACGGGCCACCGCGGTAGCTCTAGATGCCGCCGGTGACCCCCTGCGCCCGGCCTTTAGCTGGCTCGATCAACGCAAGGTCGACAGCCGTCCAGCACTCGGGCGACTGGAGTCGTTGGCAATGCGCGCGCTCGGCGTTAAGTCTTCGGTAGACGCCTTTCACCAGTCGGCAGAGTCAAACTGGCTGGCGCAGTTTGAACCGGACAACTGGGCGGCGACCGCCCACTACCTGCTGCTGTCGGGCTATCACGTGCAGCGCCTCACCGGTTGTTATAGCGATGCTGTTGCCAGTCAAGTGGGCTATCTGCCGTTTGATTTTAAACGCCAGTGCTGGGCAGACGAGCGCGATTGGACCTGGCGTGCCCTGCCGATCGAGCGCCAGATGCTGCCAGAACTGGTAGCCGCCGCCGGGCTACTCGGTAACATTACCGCCGAAGCCTGCGAACAGACCGGCATTCCGGAGGGCCTACCGCTGATCGCATCGGGCTCGGACAAGGCCTGCGAAGTACTCGGCTCGGGCTGTGTCGAAAGTAACACCGGCAGTCTCAGTTTTGGCAGCTTGGCCACGTTTAACGTCACCAGCAACCGCTATTTCGAAGCAATTTCGGCGCATCCGGCCTATCCTGGCGTGGTGCCGAACAGCTTTAACATCGAAACCGTGGTCCAGCGTGGCTACTGGATGGTGAGTTGGTTTAAACGCGAGTTTGGCCTGCGCGAACAACAGCTCGCGGCCGAGCGCGGGGTGACGCCAGAAGCCCTGTTTGACGATCTGCTCGATGCGGTTCCCGCCGGTTCTGCCGGACTGATGTTACAGCCCTACTGGTCACCGAGCGCCGACGATACCGCCGGCGTAGCACGCGGGGCGATCATCGGGTTTACCGAACAACACGGTCGCGCGCACCTCTATCGGGCGATGATCGAGGGACTGACCTACGCCCTCCGCGAGGGTATGGAACAGGTCGAAAAACGCAGCGGCCAGCGCATTCAGCGACTGGTGGCCTCCGGAGGCGGTTCGCAGAGCGACAGCATCCTGCAGATTACTGCCGATATTTTCGGTCTGCCGGTGTCGCGGCCACATACCTTTGAAAGCTCGGGTCTGGGCGCTGCCATTGCCGCTGCAGTCGGTGCAGGTCTGTACCCAGACTTTAACCATGCGGCCGCCAATATGACGCGCACTTCGAAAACCTTTTACCCCGACCCCGCCAACCATGCCACGTACCAGCAACTCTACCGGCAGGTCTACCAAAACCTCTATCGCCAACTGCAACCCAGCTACAAAAAGCTGCAGACGCTGATCGGCCGTTAACGCGCCGACAAACCACCTAGGTAACGAGAAAAACCAGCGTGCGCGGCACGTTTACCAGCATCTGCAGATCACTGCGCAGCATAAAAGCGTCACCGCGACGGCCCTTTTGTAACCGTCCTTTTATAACCACCCTTGTGTAACCGTCCTTTTGTAACCATCCTTTTGTAACCATCCTTTTGTAACCACCTTTTTATAACTACCCTAATAGATCCCCACGATTTAGAGCCACTCGATTAAAGCAGTACATTGTTAGCCGGCAGTTTTTCACGCGTGTTTATCTAGAGGTTTCCGCATGGTCTGGATGGTCTGGATGGTCTGGATGGTCTGGATGGTCTGGATGGTAAAATCGCTCGGAATTTTGCCCTTTGCCCTTTGCCCTTTGCCCTTTGCCCTTTGCCCTTTGCCCTTTGCCCTT
>CAJIZO010000189.1 GCA_905181995.1 Flavobacteriaceae bacterium TMED48 | reverse complement strand
CCAACTCCCGCAGACGACCAATCATTTGCATGCCATTGCCCGATTGCCAGGCAACTACCAAGTCGGGCTTTAACGCTAGGATCAACTCGAAATTAGCCGCCGCGTGGTTATTCACCCGCGGTATATCTTGCGCCGCTGGTGGGTACACGCTGTATTCGTCGACGCCGACGATTTTATCCCCTACTCCGAGGTGAAACAGCACCTCGGTTAGATTCGGAGACAGGCTGACAATCCGCTCGGCCGGCGCCACCAGTGAGACCTCGACAGCGGTGTCGTCGCTGACCACGATCGCCGCTGATGGGCGCTCACCGGCAACCGCCGAGCAGGTCAACAGCAACAGCAGCGGTAGCAATGCAAAAACGCCCATCAACTGATGACCATCAGTTGATGGGTAATCGGGTGCTCACCGATCTCGACATCGACGCCGAAAACTTGATCGATTACCGCCCGCGTCAACACCTCAGCGGGTGTCCCTTGAGCGGCTATTCTCCCCCCATCCAAAACCAGTATTTTATCGGCACAGCGCGCCGCCAAGTTGAGGTCGTGCAACACCATCACCACGCCGATACCACTGCCCGCCAGTTCGCGGACCAGCGCCAAGGTCAATTGCTGGTGCGCCAGATCAAAGGCTGAGGTCGGCTCATCGAGAATCAAAAATCGCTCCCCGAGGCTCGATGGCTCGCTAATTTGCGCCAACACCCGCGCCAACTGCACCCGCTGGCGTTCGCCACCAGACATCTGGGTATAAAAGCGCTTTTGTAAATATTTGGCATCCACTCGGGCGAGAGCCCGATCGACGATCTGCGCGTCGCGCTGGATTCCGGTGCGGTGAGGTATGCGCCCAAGATGAACCACTTCGGCAGCGGTAAACGGAAAATTTAACACGCTGTGCTGGGGCAGTGCTGCGAGGATCCTGGCCTTGTCACCGACCGCCCACGAAGCGAGTTCTCGGTGGTTTAATCGCACCTCGCCGGAGGTCTGCACCAGGTCGCCAACCAGCACTTTTAACAGACTCGACTTGCCCGCGCCGTTGGGGCCGACCACCACGGTAACCTCTCCGGCATTGGCGACAAAGCTCAAATCGCGCAGTAAATCAAACCCCGATACCCGAAGGCTGAGATTGTCGACGGCAATCACCACAACTGCAACTCCCGGCGCTGTCGAACCAGCAAGCCAATAAACAATGGCGCGCCAATCAGCGCAGTGAGGATACCGATGGGTAATTCTGCCGGCGAGGCCACGACGCGCGCCAAGGTATCGGCAATAATCAGCAACATCGCGCCACCCAGTGCCGATGCCGGCAGCAGCCAACGGTGGTCGGGGCCAATCAACAGCCGGATTAAGTGGGGCACAACCAAACCGACGAACCCAATCAGCCCTGCGACTGCCACAGCCATGCCAATACCTAGAGCGGTGGCGACAATCAGCTGCCGTTTGACGCGCTGCACATTGATGCCCAAATGCCGCGCCTCGGATTCGCCGAGCAGCAGGGCGTTAAGCGCCAGACCTACGCGCGGCAACGCCACTAAAAGCACGCACAATGCCACCGCCACCGGCAGCAATCGACTCCAGTTGGCGGTACTCAGATTGCCCATTTGCCAGATACTCATCTGTCGGAGAAGCGCGTCGTTGGAGAAATAACTAAGCAACCCATTGAGCGATCCGGCAATCGCCCCGATGGCAATACCGGCCAATAACATGGTGGTGACCGAAGTGCCAAATTCAGACGTGGCCAAGCGGTAAACCAGCAGTGTGGCCAGCAACCCGCCGGCAAAGGCACCGAAAGCGACCACCGACAAACCCATCCAAGCATTCGTCTGCAACAGCCCTGCCGAAAAGACGATGGCTAAACTGGCACCCACCGAGGCGCCGCTCGACACGCCAATCAACGAGGGGTCGGCGAGGGGATTGCGAAATAAGCCCTGCATCACCGCCCCGCTCAGAGCAAGTATGGCGCCAATGCACAGCGCCAGCAGTATGCGCGGCAGGCGAATATCAAACACGATGGTGTGAAAATTATCGGCTCGCGGGCCTTGCGCTTGCCCGATCAACGTGCGCCACAGGTCGCCCACGGAGAGCTCGACAGTACCGAGGGTCAATGCTAGGCACAGCACCCCAAGCAATGCTGACAACAGCGCGGCGATCAGCACTTGCGGCGCGACATATCGCATCTTATGCGCGCGGTTGTGTGTGGCGTGGGATCAAAAGTCGACGCCACGTCGCGCCATAATACCGGCGTTGTAGGCGTGCTTGACTTCCTTTAACTCAGACACGGTATCGGCCCACTCGATCAGTGCGCTACCGCCGCCACGGCCGGTCACGACCACGCTTTGATTGTCTGGCCGACCGCTCAGCGCCGCCATGACCATCGCCTGATCGAGGTATTTAAAACTGAGCATGTAGGTCAACTCGTCCAGTACAACTAGGTGATAGCTCGGATCCGATAGCATCTTGGCCGCGACCTCCCAAGTTCTGACGGCCGCTTCGATATCGCCAGAGCGGTCTTGAGTGTCCCAAGTAAATCCGGTACCCATCTGATAAAAGGTCACCTCGGGGCACTTGTCGCGCACGTATATTTCCTCGCCCGACAATTGCTCGCCCTTGATAAATTGCACCACGCCGACGCGAAAGTCATAGCCCAGCGCGCGCATTACCATACCAAAGGCAGAGCTCGACTTGCCCTTGCCATTACCTGTCAGCAGGATCGACACGCCGCGCTCAACATCGGCAGAGGCGATCGTCGCGTCGACGCTGTCTTTAAGTTTTTCCATTTTGCGCTGGTGCGACTGCTGCTTTTTGCTGTCCTCTGTCATTTTCGTGCTACTCCAAGCCGTTCGTTTTAGGGGTTAATTTTTAGCGCCTCGGGGAGGCCACTCGGCAGCGGATGGATGTCCGGGTACAGGGTGCTGGCGGTGATCTCAAGGGCATCCACCAAGCGCGGGCCAGGACGACTAAAATAGGCGTTGCCGTCGACCAGATAGACCTCGGTTGCGGCCTTACTGTGCAACTGCACAAAGCCCGGCGAGGCCATAAATTGGTCGACATCTTGCATCGAGCGGGCGACGTTAAAACCGCACAGCGCGATAACAATCACCTCGGGGGCCGCATCGATTAGCGCCTGCCAAGAGCGCCGTTGGGACGGTTGCCGATGCTCGCCAAAACACGCCAGACCGCCGGCCAGAGAAATAATTTCCGGACTCCAATGGCCGCCGTCGAACAGCGGGTCCAACCAGTCCAACAACGCCACTCGCGGCCGTTTACCCGTCGCCACCGCAGCGCTTCGCTCAGCCACCCGGGCGATGCGATCACTGAGGTGATCGACGTAGTCTCTACCCAGCTTGGGCACACCAGCAGCGGTTGCAACAGTGGTCGCAGTCGCCAACACGTCGTCGAGACAGATGGGTTCTAAATTGACCAGTTGGGGATTGCCGGGCAGGCTCCCCAGCGCGCGGGCGACATCGTTGCCCGACACCGCGCAGACATCGCATAATGCCTGAGTAACGATCAAGTCGGGAGCCAGTTCAATCAGCCGCGGCACATCCAAATCGTACAGCGCCTGATCATCCTGCAATTGCTGGCTGACCAACTTATCGATCTCGTCACTGGCCAGGTCAGGCGGGATTCGCGAACTTGTCAGCGTCGGCAAGCCAACCACCGAGGCGGGATAATCGCACTCGTGGGACACCCCGACCAACTGATCTCGCAAGCCCAACCCGCAGATTAATTCGGTGGCGCTGGGCAACAGAGAGACTATCCGCATAAACCCTCCTCAGGAAGAAAGTCAGTGTACACAAAACCGTCTCGTTCGACCGTTTTTCCGGGTGTTATAGACAGCGGCGCGGCAAACATTGGCGCGTCGTAGACAAAGGTGTGGAACTCGCCGTTTTCACCACAGGGGTCGACGCTTTCCGGTAGCGCGCGTAAAAAATCGCGGTTGTATTCGCTACCCGCCAGTTCTTTGGGAACGACCTTTGGATCTAAACAGGTTACCTTAGCACGCAGGCCGCCGTCGAGCATCTGCTGCGCCAACGGTGCGGTCGGCAACTGCCAAAGGGGAGTGTGCAAGGCGAGACCCGAGTCCGCCATCTGGCGTTCGCGGTAGCGGCGAATGTCCTCTAAATAGAGATCGCCAAACGCCACCACCTGAATTTGCAAGCGCTGCCGAGCGGATGCCAAGGCTTGCGCCATGTGGCGCTCGTACTGTTGGTTATCGCAAGGCCAAGGGAGCGCTACCTCGGTGAGCGGCAGGCCTATTGCCGCCGCCTGCATGCGCAACAATGCCATGCGTACGCCGTGAATTGCCGAGCGTTGGAAATGCCCATTAAAGGTGGTGAGTAGACCCACCACCCGAACGTTTGAGTCTTGCAACAGCCGATGTAACGCCCAACAACTGTCCTTGCCACTGCTCCAAGACAGCAGTAAACGCGGGGCGTTGTCATCGACGTCTATTTGCATTCGGTCATCACTGCATCGAATACAGAGGTGTCGAGCGCTGCCAAATCAAAAATTGTAGCGAGCACCGACACGCGCACCGAGGCCCAAGGTCTGGTAACCAAACACATCTTCATAATCTTCGTCTAAGAGATTGTCCACTTTTAAATAGATATCCAACTGGCGAGTCGCGCTGTAATTGGCGTGTACGGCGACCAGCGTGTAGGCCTCCATGGTCACCGTCTCCATCGGCGTTGGCCAGGGCGGAAAATACAGATCGGCTTGACTGCCGTTGTACTGAGCGTTGGTGTTAATCAATAAATTCGGCAGCGCGCGCCACGCCACGTTGAGGCTCGCGGTGTGCTTGGGGCGCCGCAACTCCTTAACCTCAGCGCTGGCGCTGTCGGTCTCGGTGGCGTCGGTGTAGGTATAGGCGGCGGTCAGCACCAACTCCGGAGTCAAAGCCATGCGCGACGCTAGTTCGATACCATCGCGCTGGCTTTCACCAGAAAAATTTTCTGCGCTGGAGCTGTAGTCGGGCGCATAAACGGTCTTGATTTCGTCTTCGAGACGCGCGGTGTAGAAGTTTAGGGAAACGCTGAGATCACCACCCATGGCGCTGTGATCGACACCCAAACTCCAACTTTTCGACGACTCTGGCTGCAGTTCCGGATTGCCGGCAAAACCGCTGAAGATACCGAACAGTTCGGTGAAGGTCGGGTTCTTGATCGCGGTCGCGTAGGTACTGCGAAGCTGGGTCCGTTCGCTCAATCTATAAAGGGCTTCCAAACGGTAGGTGTCGGCATCGTAAAAGCGGTCATTACCGTCGTGACGACCGCTGATACCGAGGGTTAATTGCTCGCTCGGATCGAGTCGATACTCTAAAGCAAAACTCTCGGTCTTGCGCTCGACGACGGTGTCGGCGTCGCTGCCATAGGCGTAACCACCGGCCTGGCGATAGTCTTCCCGCTCGGCTTCGGCGAGGAATGAAAGCTGCTGTTGAAGGTTATCCCAAACCCGTGATCCAACGTATTGATAGCGAGTTTTGGTCGACGCGGTGGTGCCATCAGATGCGCCGGCGTTAAAATTGTGGTTATCAAAATCGACCTCGGATAACGCCAGACGATGGCGCCACAGATTGTCGACCGACTTATAGTTCAGCGCCAAACCCAGCATGGTGCTGTCGGCGTCTGTCGAGCGATCCCGATCCTCAACCAAGCCGTCGTAGTCGTCGTCGGCATCGAACTGATTGCGACTCTGGTGATCCCGCGCGGTGAGCGACGCTTTCAACTGGCGGCTGAGGTCCAACGCGCCAGTCAAATTGATGGTGGTGTTACGATAGCCATCCTTTTCGTCGCCGCTACGGGCAATATTGTCTCCGTCGGTCTCCAGATGGCTGGCGCTCAAACGAATATTATAATCGCGCGCGGCATGGCCCAGAGCGACACCCGATCTGTGGGTTGAAAAGCTACCGGCCTCTGAAAACAGCTGCGCAGTGGAACCCTGACTGGCGCGGGTGGTTTCGATGCTGATCACACCGGCCATCGCATCGCTGCCGTAAAGCGCACTCTGCGGACCGCGCAGTACTTCGATACGCTGGACATCAGCAGCGCTCAAGCTGGCCCAACTGGTCTCGTCGCCGAGAGAGGGGTCATTGGCCTCGATCCCATCGATCAACACCAGCACATGATTGGCCTCGGCACCGCGCATGCGCACCTGCGTCTGCGAGCCCATCACGCCGCTGCGGCTGACCGACATACCGGGGACATCCCTCAGTAGGTCGCTGACGTCGAGTGCCAAACGGTTTTTCAACTGCTCGCGATCGATCACGGAAACCGCGCTCGCCGAGCGCGATCTGGCAATCGGCAACAGCGAGGCACTGACCAGAATCTCTTGGAGCTGTTCGCTATCGGCCGCCAGCGATGGCTGGCTAACCAGGGGTGCCGACAGGCAAACTGCCGCGGTTACGTAACCGAAAAAGTGGTTGCGGTGGGGGTTGTTCAACGTGATTTTCATGGTATTTAACCTGCGCTCACACCCGAGCATTAAACACTAGTTTTACCGGGTGCCAGACGAATCGGAGAAACAGCATTCCACCGATCAATACAGAACCGCACCCCGCGGTTTTTCTGCGTGACAACAGGCCGGTCTCCGGACTCATAAGCGGGCCTCGACCCTGTCTATTAACCTTCCCATGCAAGCGCACAGTGGCAGCACTAACAGACATTCTTATTTACCGTTGCGGGGGCAGTGTGGGGTTAGCTGGCGGACAAAATTGACCGAGCGCACCGACTTCCCGTTTAACTAAACCCTAGGTACTCTCTGGTCCGATGGGGTTCAGAACCTGACGTCAAAACAACCCGCGCACAGTAAGGACTAAGCCTTGGGATGTCAATCTGATTTCAATCTAGGGGCCAACAATGGGCCCGCAAAAAGCGTATTCAAGCGCTCTACAACAGCGCGTCCAACGCCTCCGTAACCCGCCGCACTGGGGTTACTAGCATACCGGCAATCGGTTTTTTCGGCGCGTTGGCGGCCGGTACTATGGCGCGCTTAAACCCGTGTTTAGCCGCCTCGCGAAGACGCTCTTGGCCATTCGCCACCGGACGAATCTCGCCAGACAGACCAACCTCGCCAAACACCACCAGATCGCTCGGCAACGGTTGATCGCGAAAGCTCGATATGACCGACAAGATCAATGCCAAATCGGCGCTGGTCTCGACCACTTTAACGCCGCCCACGACGTTGACGAACACATCTTGATCGCCGACCATAATACCGCCGTGGCGGTGCAGAACCGCCAACAACATCGATAGCCGATTTTGATCGAGGCCGACCGTGACGCGCCGCGGATTGCCCAGATGGCTATCGTCTACTAACGCCTGCAACTCGACCAGTAACGGCCGGGTGCCCTCCCAGATACTCATCACTACGCTGCCCGACGAAATCTCACTGTCGCGCTGTAAAAAAATCGCCGAGGGATTGGCAACCTCTTTTAAACCGCGGTCAGTCATGGCAAAAACACCCAACTCATTAACCGCACCAAAGCGATTTTTTTGGCTTCTAAGGGTGCGAAAATGGCTGTCGCTGGAACCCTCCAGCATCAGCGAACAATCGATCATGTGTTCGAGCACCTTGGGGCCCGCCAGCGATCCGTCCTTGGTGACGTGACCGACGAGAATCAATACGGTACCGGTCTGTTTGGCAAAGCGCACCAACATCGATGCGCTCTCGCGCACCTGTGACACGCTCCCCGGCGCCGACGTGACATCGTCGAGATGCATCACCTGTATCGAATCGACCACCAATATCGCCGGGCGCTGACTCTCGGCGACCGCGCACAGCGTTTCCACCGAGGTCTCGGCCATAATCCGTAATTTATCGGTCGGCAAGCCGAGTCTGGCAGCCCGCATGGCCACCTGTTGGGGGGATTCTTCGCCGGTGACATACAGCGCCGAGTGGTTCGCCGCCAGTGCACACAAGGTTTGCAACAGCAGCGTGCTCTTACCCGCCCCCGGTTCGCCACCGAGTAAAATGCAGGACCCCGGCACCAAGCCGCCGCCCAATACCAGATCCAACTCGCCAGTACCGGTACTGATGCGTGGTATTTCGTCGAGATCGATATCGCTGAGCACGGAGATCTGGCTGTCGGCGGCACCGGCAAACCCGGAGCGCTGTTTGGAGGTCTTGCGCAGCGGCGCACCAAGTCTGACTTCGGACAGCGTGTTCCAAGCGTGACACTCGCCACACTGGCCCTGCCACTTGCGATAGTCGGCACCGCAATCGTTACACACAAAGGCAGATTTTTGTTTTGTCGCCACGCTAGGGCTCCCGCAGTAAGTAGTAAGATCCTATCAATGATGCGATGCACGCTGCCCACAGGCAGACCAAAGCTGTTTTTTTGTACAGTAATCGGTCTGCCAAACAAGTGCAACCGTTAAACGCGGCAAATTGATTTAAGCGCCGAGGGCTATCATCGGGTTCACCGAGCTTTGTGATAAACAGCGCATCTGATAAAGTGATCAAATGTCTTTGATTCCCGAAAAATCGATCGTTATTTCGCCCTCTCTGGCGGCCACCATCGGCCTCGAAGAGACGGTGCTATTGCAGTTGCTCAAGGAGTGCCAGTGCCACCGCACAATCGAGCGGCGCGGCCAGTTCGATTGGGTCGCCATCGACTGCCAACAACTGCAACAACTGACGCCATTTTGGCATAATAACGACCTTCAACGGTTGACCCGCAGTCTTTGCGACAAGGGCATATTACTCACCGAAGGCGAACCCGCGGCAAGCCATGGACGATTCAGTTTTGCCTTTAACGAACCGGCCGTCGAGCCAATCTATACGCCCGCGCCAGTTGTCCCGCACCCGATTGCCCGGCAACGCCCTGCGGGGCGTTCGGTGTCCGGCGATTGGCCGATCAATGGAAACCCAGCGCAGCCGATCGAAAGCGACTGGCAACCGAGCGAGGATGCCCTTCGGCAGCTCGGTCAACTGGGTGCGACACGCGAATTTTCGCTGCAGCAAGTGCCTCAGTTTGTCGCCTACTGGCGGGACAAGAATGTCCCTCGGCCGAGTTGGGAGTCCAAGTTTTTAAAAGAGGTGTGGCGACAGTGGCAACAAAGCGAGTCAAAAAATCAGCGCCGCCGCGCCGAGATGCCGGTCACGCGCGAGTGGCGTCCCTCGCAAGACGCACTCGAGATTCTGACCAATAAGGGCGGTATCAACGCCAATTTTATCGAGGATGCGATCCCCGAGTTTATTCTCTACTGGCGCGAACGCGGCGATACCTCAAGTACCTGGGATACCAAGTTTGTCCAACACGTGCGGCGACAGTGGCATTTTTATACCGGTATGATGGATCGCGACAGCCTACCCAAGCCGATAGAACAATCTTGGCAGCCGATAGAATCGGTTTACGACGTGCTGCAAATGGCCAATATAGATCGCCCATTTGCGCACCAATTAATCCCCGAATTTGTCCTCTACTGGCAGGAAAACGGCACCGCCCAGTGCTCGTGGAGTACCAAATTCCTCCAATACGTGAAGAGCCAATGGGCTCGGCACAACCACAGTCAGCCAACGGAATCCAGTCATGGGAAAAAGTTCAGACCCGATTCAAAGGGTCGTATCAGAGATCGCAGCATCATCGAAGCGCTGTCCGACCGAAGCTGGGCATCCTGACGACAGCCCCGCGAGGGGCGAACTGATCGATGCCATCAATCAAGTATTTGCGCTATTTCAGGTGAATTATCACAATCAGTACTACAGCGCGTTTGGCGACAATACCCGCTCGGAAAATCTGGCCAAGAAACTCTGGTTAGGCAAGTTGGAACATTTTACGTCGTCGGTTGTTTGCCGTGCTGCAGAGCGGATTATCGCTGATAGCGAGTACTTACCAACGCTGCACAAAATGCTCGAGGCGTGCCGCACAGTGGCGATGCCAAACGGGTTGCCCGAAGCGCGTCGCGCCTACCTGGAAGCGTGCAACAAAGCCAGTCCAAAAATACACCAAAGCTGGTCCCACGCGATCGTCTATTTGAGCGCCCGCGACTGTGGTTGGTACACCCTCGCCAACGCCACCGAAGCCAAGGCGCTGCCGGCGTTCACAGAGATCTATCGCGGCTACTGCGACGCCCTATTGACCGGTCAGACCTTTGCCATTGAGCGACCCGCGGCGCTGCCGGAAACCTCGGCGGTACCGAGTTCGACCGCGCAAAGAAAGCAGCACCTAAAAAACCTCCATAAGCTATTCGATTAAACACGCCAAGGTTGGCGAACGACGAGAAGATTGACCCATGGCTATAAAACCGCTGATCCACAATTCGACGTCGCGGCGAATGGCAAAAACCATCTTGAATGGTTTTCGCAGCTACTTCGCCGACCATCTCAACGCTACCCTGAGCGCCAAAGCGCGCTTCGAAAAAGCCGATTGGCAGGGCGTGCAGCAAGCCAACGCCACCCGTTTGGAACTCTACACCGATAAAATTGCGCAGACCGTTCAGTATTTGAATATGGTCACCAACAAAGATTTGGCGACCCTCGACCTGTGGCGCGAGGCGAAGATTGCCTACACCCAACTGGTGTTCAATTTTCCCAATTTTGAGATTGCCGAAACATTTTTTAACTCGGTGTTCAGCGGCATCCACGACCACGACAAGATCGCCGAAGACTTTGTCTACGTGGGCTCATCTCAAGCCATCGAAGCGCCGAAGGCCGAGTACAGCATCTTCGTCCGCTACCGCGGCAACGATTTTCGCCAGACCTTTCGCAACATCCTCGAAGAGTCCGAATTCGCCCTGCCCGGCGAGAATATCGACCTCGACCTCGACTGCATTATGGGGGTCTTTGAGCAAGAGATAGTGCCGCAGCTAAAGGGCCCTGCAGAGGCGATAAAATTTGACATCCTCGAGTCAATTTTTTACCGCAGCAAGGCCGCCTATATGGTCGGGCGAGTGGTCGATGGCGATCAGAGCTTCCCCATGGCGCTGGTGATCCTGAACACCGAAGAGGGGTATTTATACGTCGATACCGCGCTGTTTGACGTCGACGAATTGAGCGTGGTGTTTAGTTTTACGCGCAATCACTTTATGGTCGATGCTCCCCTTCCCTACCAGTATGCGCACTTTTTAAAGAAGTTAATGCCGAAAAAACTCGACTACGAAATCTACAACAGCCTCGGCTTTCCCAAACATGCAAAGACCGAATTCTATCGCCAATTGGTCTGTCATCTAGAGCAATCCAACGATCAGTTCATCATCGCACCGGGCATCAAAGGTATGGTCATGACGGTATTTACGCTGCCGTCCTACAACATTGTGTTTAAGATCATCAAGGATAAATTTGCCCCGCCCAAAGAGGTGACCCACGACATCGTGCGCGAGAAATACCACATGGTCTCGCGCCACGACCGTATCGGTCGCATGGCAGACACCCAAGAATTTAACAACCTAATGTTCCCGCTGGCGCGTTTTTCCGACGAGTTGCTCGCCGAGCTGGCCGCGGTGGCGAATTCGCAGATAGAGGTTCGCGGCGATCAACTACTGATTAAACACCTGTATACCGAACGCTACATGACGCCGCTGAATATTTTTCTCAACGACGCCAGCGAAGACGACATGCGCAACGCCATGGACGAATACGGCAACTGCATCAAACAATTGGCCGCAGCGAACATTTTTCCCGGCGACATGCCGCTGAAAAATTTTGGCGTAACCCGCCATGGCCGAGTGGTGTTTTACGATTATGACGAGATCACCACGCTCACCGATTGCAACTTTAGGGTGATTCCAGAACCGCGCAACGAATACGATGAAATGCGCGCAGGCACCTGGTACTCGGTGGGCCCAGAGGATGTTTTCCCAGAAGAATTTCGACTATTTTTCTCGGGTAATGCAAGGGCCAGAAAACTGTTTGAAGAGATCCATAGCGACCTCTACGACGTCAACTTTTGGCAAAACCTGCAGCAAAAGATCAGTCAGGGTTATATCGTCGACGTCTTTCCCTACCGCCGTGCCAAACGCTTCGATCGCGGCAAGGGCTCTGTGCTCGAGGTATTTTCCGACTAGCGCCAACCAACCTAGGACGCGCCTCGAGCCTAAGGGTACTTGAGCAATACCCGACGTTCGCCCGCGCGCAGTTCGACGGCATCGATACCAATGCGGTGGACGGTCCAGTTGGCGTCGACCTGATCGCCCTCTCGCCAGGCGTTGGCGCCGACAAAAATGCGGTTCGACGACGAGCCCTCAGCCCGATAAATACTGCCTGAAATCACCCAATCGGGGGCCGCCAATACCGCGCTGCGCACCTCGGGCGCCGAGCGTTGCGGCGGTGCCGTCGCGACTGGGGCGGCAGCGGTTAGCGTCGCTTGCGCCGCTGCCGCGCCGAGAATCGAGGGCGCGTTTACCCTCGGCGTTTGCAGCGCTTCGAGCTGGGCGTCGACGCGGCGTTTTTCAAGATATAATCCAATCGCCAGTGCGACCGCCAATAGCAGCAGTACGATCAAGCCATAGGACAGCATAGAGCGCCTCACCAATCGTGGTGTTGGCGTATAGGGATCCCAGGCACTGCCACTCAAATCATCGATGTCGTCGGCCTCCTCCCGCAAGCGGTCGCGCTCGGCCTTTTTTAACGCGTCTAAAATATACGACATCAGTCGTCCTTGCTGCGCAATAGCGGAACACTTGGATCGGTCAGACTATTGATCATCATGGTGGTCTGCTGCCCCAGAACGCCATCGGCGCGCAATCGATGTCGCTGCTGAAACGCCGTTACCTTGGCGCGAATCGCATCGCCATAGCGCCCGCCGCTAATGACCCATTCATAGTCTTCGTCGAGCCGCGACATGCGCGCTTGTAGCCAGTCGATAAATTGCCGATTGGCGAGGCCTTTCTGCAACACGCTGTAACCCTCGGGTGGCTTCCACAGGTAGCGATAGCCACCCGACCAAGCCTGCGTAAACGCGTCGTGCGAGAGATATTCAAGGCCGCGGCGACCCTGCAGACTGAGCATTTTTTCGGACGCCCCGCGCAACAGCAATCGCTCGCGCCCCGAGGGCCTTTGCAGATCGACAATCCCCGGTCGATTGAGTGCCAGCAAGCGCTCAAGGTCCAGATCGTCGCGCGATTCAAGGCGCAGCCGAGCGGCCTTTATTGCAACCTCAAAAGATTGTTGGGACGCCCGCGAGACCGGTGCCAACCAAAGTTTGAGCAGGGCCATATCGGCGGCGAAACTCGCCTCGCCGAGCGGCGGCGCAATCAATTC
>CAJIZO010000188.1 GCA_905181995.1 Flavobacteriaceae bacterium TMED48 | reverse complement strand
ATTTTCCGCCACCGAAAGTACTTGGCAATCCACCGCCCTGCGTGTGAGGTTTTGGTAACAGTCGGCTGGCCGGTAAATAATTATCCAATGATGACCACCAGCACGACTGTGCCTTTGCAAGCCTATATGCGCACACCGTGAGAAAAGACACTGGGCAAGCCATATTGCCACGGTTATAACCGCGAATAAGCACTGCCGTTAAGGTGATTGTCCAACTAGGAGCGAGATTACGCTGAAAAACTTTCTGAAAGACAATCACCGGTTGGCGGCAGCACGGCATCTATGGCTTGGCTCCCTATGCGTCATCTTGGGATCGATAATGCTCGCCAGCAAAGGTATTTTTGCCAAGCAGTTGTATAGCTTAGGGATCGATTTTGAGACCGTAGCGGCCACTCGTGCTGCACTGGCCGTGCCTGGTTTCGCGATAATTGCTATTTTGTCTGGTGCATTTCGGCGCGATGTTGCTCTGCCGCGGCCCCACGCGGTCGCGGCAATGGCCGCTGGCCTGGTTTGCTACTATCTGGGTTCGATGGCCAATTTTTACGCACTCACGCTGATCGACGCCAGTGTCGAGCGCGCATTGCTGTTTACCTACCCTGCGCTGGTGGTATTGCTGGGAGTGCTATTGGGTCTCGAGCGGTTGCGAAAATCGACCCTGGCGGCGTTATTAGCCACCTTTAGCGGCATTGCTCTGGTGATGGGCGTCGACAGCACGGACGGTCTAGATACGGACCTGACAGGCGCGCTCTGGGTGTTTTTTTGCGCCGCCACCATTGCCATTTACTTTATGGTAAATGCCTACTTAAGCCCCAAAATGGGCAGCGCAATGTTTACCCTACTGGCCATGGGTGCTGCAGGTGCGGCCTTTGCAGTTCACTATGAATTACGCCATGGCTGGTTCAATTTAAGCGTCTCTGGCGAGGCCTGGATGTGGCTAGCCGGCCTGATACTGGTGGCGACCATTTTACCGCTATCGCTGATATCCGAAGGCTTGCGGTCTATCGGCTCACGGCGTGCCGCGTTTGCTAGCACCATTGGCCCGCCAGCGGCGGTGGTAATGGCGGTCATTTTTTTGGATGAAGAAATCACCAAGCTACAGTTTCTGGGCATTTTGGTGGTGGTTGGATCCATCGTCTACCTTGAGATCCTCTCTCGGCAAAATAGTGATCCATCGATGTAAATCACGGCACAGCGGTGGCTCTCATAGAGCCGACACGCCAGCGACTTACGCGCCAATGCGGCCCAGTTTGCCGCATCATTACTCGT
>CAJIZO010000187.1 GCA_905181995.1 Flavobacteriaceae bacterium TMED48 | reverse complement strand
TGGTAGATGGTGTGTCTTGAATGTCCGGCTCGCTCGTGACCGTGTCTTTAATCATGGGCTTTAAAGGGGCTTTAAATTGCCTATGATGGGGCTTTGCCGCGATTACAAAAAGTTTTACCATGATCTGACGACCTAAAACGTCTGTTGTAGCAATTATCAGCAACCGCATGATGGCGCGCTCACGTGTTCACTGCTATTTATTACGAGTTGTAAAATTGCAGTGATTATTTTGATTAGAGTGGTCTGCGACTTACCTAGTGGACGTATTCTGTTGTAACATATAGCCACTTCAAGCATCTATTATCGGAACCTCTCTATGGCAAACGATCCGTCGATTCCAGAGCACTTCAACGACGGCGTTACGCTCGAGGAGGAAGCGCCGCCGGCGCTTAAAAAGCCTAAAATGTATCAGGTGGTGCTGCTCAATGACGACTATACTCCGATGGAGTTTGTGGTTGAGTTGATCGAAAAATTCTTTAGGAAAGACCGTGAGACCGCCACGCGTATTATGCTGATGATCCATACCGAGGGTAAGGGTGTGTGTGGCGTGTATACTCAGGATATTGCCGAGACCAAAGCCTCACAGGTCAACAACTACTCGATGCAGCATCAACATCCGCTGTTGTGCGAGGCGGAGCCCTGTAACGACGATGAAGAGTCATAACCATGCTTAGTAGAGAATTAGAAGTTACCCTCAACCTGGCCTTTAAGACTGCTCGCGACAAGCGCCATGAATTTATGACCGTTGAGCACCTGCTACTGGCATTGCTTGATGACGCCTCGGCGTCCTCGGTGCTCAAGGCGTGCGGTGCTGACTTGCCGGTGTTGCGTCAGGACCTAATGGAGTTTATAGAGTCGACCATGCCGACGATCCCGGACGGGGAGAGCGATCACGAGACCAAGCCGACGCACGGTTTTCAAAGGGTGTTGCAGCGCGCGGTCTTCCAGGTCAATTCAGCCAATCATAGCGAGGTCGTCGGTGCCAATGTCGTCGTCGCGATCTTCAGTGAACAGGAAAGTCAGGCGGTATATTTTTTGCGCCTGCAGAACGTCGCCCGGATCGATGTAGTCAACTTTATCTCCCACGGAATCTCCAAATACGCCGATCAACACGAATCCAGCGATCCCGAGCATTCCGAGAGCGACAGTGCCACTAACAAGGAAGAGGGTGGTTCGGAGGAACAGAGTTTTCTCTCACAATTTGCCACCAACCTCAACGAGCAGGCGGCCAAGGGACTTATAGATCCCCTAGTCGGCCGCGACGACGAGGTCGAGCGAGTCAGTCAAATATTGATTCGGCGGCGGAAAAACAACCCATTATTGGTCGGCGAGGCTGGGGTTGGGAAAACCGCCATTGCTGAAGGGTTGGCGCAGTTAATCGTCGATGAGCAAATCGCCGAGCCGATGTTCGGTAGCACTGTATATTCGCTGGATATGGGGGCTTTACTGGCCGGGACCAAATATCGAGGTGATTTTGAAAAGCGCCTAAAAGGCATTATTGGCGAGTTGATGGAGCGTGATAAGTGCATTCTGTTTATCGATGAAATTCATACCATTATTGGCGCGGGTGCTGCATCGGGTGGCATGATGGATGCCTCCAACTTACTTAAGCCACTGCTGTCGTCGGGTAAACTTCGGTGCATCGGATCGACCACCTACCAAGAGTACCGTGGCGTATTTGAGAAAGACCAAGCGCTGTCGCGCCGGTTCCAAAAAATCGATGTCCCCGAACCCAGTATCGACGAGACCTATAGGATTTTAAAGGGCCTTAAATCGCGGTTCGAAGAGCACCATGATTTGCGTTTTACCGACTCGGCGCTAAAAACCGCAGCCGAGCTATCCAGCCGGCATATCAACGACCGCTTCCTCCCCGATAAGGCGATCGATGTAATCGACGAAGCCGGAGCTTTCCAGCGTTTGCAGGTAGCCAGCAAGCGCAAGAAAACGGTCGGCGTGGGCGATATTGAATTGGTCATCTCCAAGATTGCACGGATTCCGGCGAAGAGCGTCTCAAGTTCCGACAAAGAGCAGTTGCGTGGATTGGCAGACAAGCTAAAAATGGTAGTGTTTGGGCAAAACTCTGCCATCGATGTGCTCTCGACGGCGATTAAGCTGGCGCGTGCGGGGCTTCGCGAAGGTACCAAACCGATCGGCAGTTTCTTGTTTGCTGGGCCAACGGGAGTTGGCAAAACCGAAGTCAGCAAGCAATTGGCAAAAGTTCTGGGTGTTGAGCTGGTGCGTTTTGACATGTCAGAATACATGGAGCGACACACGGTATCGCGGTTGATTGGCGCACCTCCAGGCTACGTTGGCTACGATCAAGGCGGTTTGTTAACCGAGGCGGTCAACAAACAACCCCATTCGGTGGTGCTGTTGGATGAGGTTGAAAAAGCCCATCCAGATGTTTTTAACCTGCTGCTGCAAGTGATGGATCACGGATCACTCACCGACAACAACGGGCGCAAGGCGGATTTCCGCAACGTTATCTTGATCATGACCACCAACGCCGGTGCCGAACTGATGAGTCGCACGTCGATCGGATTTACCGATCAAGATCATCGCACCGATGGGATGGAAGCGATCAAAAAGATGTTTACCCCAGAATTTCGCAACAGATTAGACGGCATCGTGCAGTTTGGCGAGCTGACCCTAGACGTGGTCAGCACCGTAGTCGACAAATTTTTGGTGCAACTGCAATCTCAGTTGGATGAGAAAAAAGTCTTTTTAGAGGTCGATGACGAGGCCCGTTTGTGGCTGGCAACCAATGGCTACGACGCTAAAATGGGAGCGCGCCCAATGGATCGTTTGATTCAGGAGAAAATCAAAAAACCATTGGCGGAGGAAGTGCTTTTCGGGGCTCTGTCCAAGTCCGGTGGATCAGCCAAAGTGACGGTCTCGGACGATGAAATCATCGTGACTCCCGAACCTGCCTAGTGTGCTCGGTTTTAGGCTCGCTCGTTATAACGAGCGAGCCTAAAACCGAGCACACTAGGCAGG
>CAJIZO010000186.1 GCA_905181995.1 Flavobacteriaceae bacterium TMED48 | reverse complement strand
GATATTGGTCGCATCGCGGAGCCCGAGGAGGCGGAGCTGTTTGAGATTGGACTCAAGGCCCAATTTGATCGTGGCTACGTCAATTTGGCGCTGTTTGATCAATCGATGAAGGGCTTTCAATCCAACTTATTTAACGGTCTAGGATTTAATTTAGTCAACGCCGGTCAGCAGACGCATCGCGGCTTAGAGTTCAGCGGTATGCTGCGATTGACGGATCACTGGCGGTTCGATATGTCCGGGATGTGGCTGGATGCCGAGTATGATTCTTTCGCCCGTGGAGCCTGCGACACGTCGCGCACTGGAGCGGCGGCAGACGACTGTCCTCCGGGACAACCGTTCGTCGACCTCAGCGGTCGGACGCCTGCGGGAATTCATGAAATCAGCTTAAACGCCAATACCACCTTCGATTTTGAGCTCACCTCGGGCATCGATGGTTTTGTCCGTCTCGAATACGTCTACGAGGACGAAATACAGGTGGTTGATAATGTCGCCAAAGAGATCGCCAGCCGCGATACGCAAATGTTGAACGCCAGTGTCGGCATTGGCGGTACTGATGACAGTTGGAGTCTGATGCTCTGGGGGCGTAATCTCACCGATCACGAATCCTTGATCTCGGCGTTTCCGACCACCGCAGCGCCCGGAAGCTACAGCGGTTACCCCAACCAGCCACGGACTTACGGCATTACCTTGCGAACCGAGTTTTAGCTATAAGATAACCAGTTTTCATGGGCTAATAACCGAGACAGTGGTTACGCAAAAAGGGCGCATTAGGCGCCCTTTTTGCAAGTTTTTTTCTCGCCCGACCTTGGGGGTTGCGGTGACAAGCGGTTACACTGCGCAGAAAATACCGCCTCGCTTCGACTGGTGTCGACCGTGGCGAAATTTAAGCGACCAGATTTAGCCGTTGGCGTGGCGTTTACGCTCGGCAGTTTGGCGCTCAATGCGCGCACTGATGAAGCTAATTATGACCAAACCTCGACGCCATCGCCGATCTGCCCGGCGCGTTAACAGCCCCGCCCCGACAATTCTCGACAGCCATCCCCAAGTGTGTCAGATCACCGATCTCAGTCATGACGGCCGCGGCGTGGGTCGACTGGCAGGCAAGACCTACTTCGTCGATGGCGCGCTGCCCGGCGAGACTGTGGAGATGCGCGTGTGGCGTCACCATCGAAATTACGATGAGGCTCGACTGTCCAAGGTCTTGGAGCCGTCGTTACACCGCGTCGATCCGGCTTGCCGACATTTTTCCCAGTGTGGCGGTTGTTCGCTGCAGCACTTCCACTGGGAACGCCAAATCGACCACAAGGCACAACAATTGGCCGCTAGCTTTGAGCGACGTGGGATGCTGGCGAAACGATGGTTGCCGACCTTAACGGCGGCGCCGTTTGGCTATCGCCGTCGAGTGCGTTTAGCGGTGCAGCGCAGTCGCGATGGGCGCTGGGAATTGGGATTTCGAAACGCCGGCAGTCGCCGTATCGAGCCGTTGAGTGAGTGTTTGACGATGCTGCCTGCGCTGGCGCTTTGGCTGCCGCTATTACCGAGCTGGCTGGCCGACCACTGCGGGCAATTTACCGTCAAGCAGATTGAGCTGGTTGCCGGTGACCAGGGTGTGGCGATCGCGGTTGAGGCGAATCGACGGCCATCGACGCCAGAACTGTTGCAGATGCGCATTGCGCTGGATGGCTTGTCGCCGTCGTCGGAGGCGTCGAGTTCCGTGCAGATGGCGCAGTTGTGGTGGAAGACGCCCGATGCGAGCACCTTTAGCTGTCTCGATAGCGAGCGTGAACCGCTTTGGGCGGCGATTACCGATCGGTTGTCGACCATCGTCGAGCCCGGTCAGTTTATGCAAGTAAATGGCGCTATTAATCGACAGATGATCGCCCAAGTGCTGTCGTTGATCGAGCCGACCACCGAGGGGGTGGCGGTCGATTTGTACTGTGGTGCGGGAAATTTTACGCTGCCGCTGGCGGAGCACTACCGTCGGGTCATTGGGATTGAGGGTTTAGCCGATTTAGTTGAGCGCGGACGGCGTAACGCGCAACATAATGGTCTGACTAATGTCGATTTTATGGTCGCTGATTTGGCGGCATTGAAACGGCCGCTCGACTGTAATAACGGTATACAGCTGGTGATCTTAGACCCACCCAGAGCAGGAGCTGCCGGCGTCATGCCCTGGATAATCAATAGCGGAGCCAAGCAGATTGTCTACGTTTCGTGTCATCCATCGACATTGTTGCGCGACGCCGAGATTCTTGGCAAGGGCGGTTTTAAGCTAGGCGCTCTGGGTGCCATGGACATGTTTCCACAAACTGCACACGTCGAGGCCATGGCGCTATTTGAGCGAGTGGGCGTGAAATAGCGGACTCAGTCCGATAAGGTGTTGGCGTCGCGCATCAAGGTGAGCCTTATGCGGGATATTCCACGTATACTATTTTATAAATCGATGGTCGGCCAACAGCGGCTGGTGCGTATGTGAAGGGCCGGCTGTGTTTTTTTGTTGCGGGCTTTTTGTGCTGATTAAGGGCTTTCTATCACCGCTGAGGTCTGTTTAATCTGATATAGGCGCTGACGGCTCTTTATACGCTGTGTGCTCTTTATCCGCTGAGGGCTCTTTATTA